>NZ_KV807817.1:2177-21914 GCF_001812125.1 Streptococcus sp. HMSC071D03 | reverse complement strand
AAAAGAAAATGAGGCAGACAAGGATTGAGGATATTGAACTTATCTAACTCATGGAAGCAAATCTTGGGAGGATATCCTATATCCAAAAGTTAATGGATAGAAAGGATTGTTGATGAGGATACTATTTGTGGTGGTTTGACCAATCACTACTAGCTCAGGTTAAACAAAATAGAAAAAGCAACAACTGAAATAGTTGTTGCTTCTTTATTTAGCTGGAACTTTTATTCCAGGTTTTATCGTTTATTTTTCAACTCGTGATTTGTTGGCGATATCAGCTAGGATAGTTGCTACAAACTCATCTACTGACACAGTGTTTGTTTCTTTTTGTCCATAGCGACGAACGTTGACAGTTCCATCTTCCATTTCCTTGTCACCAACGATCAATTGGTAAGGAATCTTGCTAGTTTGTGATGCACGGATCTTGAACTGCATTTTTTCATTGCGCTCATCCACGTCTGCACGGACACCACGGTCACGGAGCTTCTTAGCCACTTCCCAAGCGTAGTCCACATGTTTCTCGTTAGAAACTGGGATAAGGGTTACTTGGTGTGGTGCTAGCCATGTTGGGAAGGCACCTTTGTAGTTCTCAATCAAGATAGCTGTGAAGCGTTCCATAGTTGAGATAACCCCACGGTGAATCATAACTGGACGGTGTTCTTCACCATCAGCTCCGATATATTTAAGGTCGAAGCGTTCTGGGAGCAAGAAGTCAAGCTGGATAGTAGAGAGGGTTTCTTCTTTTCCAAGAGCTGTCTTAACTTGGATATCCAATTTTGGTCCGTAGAAGGCTGCTTCCCCTTCAGCTTCAAAGTAGTCAAGTCCCATGTCATCCATAGCTGATTTCAACATACGTTGAGCATTTTCCCACATTTCATCATTATCAAAATATTTGTGAGTATCTTGAGGATCACGATATGATAAACGGAAACGATAGTCAGTCAAGTTGAAATCTTCGTAAACATCGATAATCAATTGAAGCGTACGTTGGAACTCATCTTTAATTTGTTCAGGTGTTACGAAAGTGTGACCGTCATTAAGTGACATTTCACGTACACGTTGAAGCCCTGTGAGAGCACCAGATTTTTCATAGCGGTGCATCATACCGATTTCAGCAATACGGATTGGCAATTCACGGTAAGAGTGAACGTGGTGTTTAAAGACTTCGATATGGTGAGGACAGTTCATTGGACGAAGAACGAATTCTTCCCCGTCTCCCATATCCATAGTAGGGAACATATCTTCACGGTAGTGATCCCAGTGCCCAGAAGTCTTGTAAAGTTCTACTGAGGCAATTGGTGGAGTGTAGACGTGTTGGTAACCAGCAGCGATTTCCTTGTCGACGATGTAGCGTTCCAATTCACGACGGATAGTGGCACCATTTGGCAACCAGAATGGAAGACCTTGACCAACTTCTTGAGAAATCATAAAGAGATCCAATTCTTTACCAAGTTTACGGTGGTCACGTTCTTTGGCTTCTTCACGCATTTGAAGGTAGTTTTTCAAGTCTTTCTTGTCGAACCAAGCTGTACCATAGATCCGTTGCATCATAGCGTTGTCGCTATTTCCACGCCAGTAAGCACCAGCTACGTTGAGAAGGTGGAAGATTTGGATGCGGCCTGTTGATGGGACGTGAGGGCCACGGCAAAGGTCTACATATTCACCTTGACGATAGATAGTCAAACCACCTTCGTCTTCTGAGTGTTCTTCGATCAATTCTAACTTGTATGGATCGTTTTTGAAAATTTCACGCGCTTCATCTTTAGTCACTTCCTCACGAATAGATGGGAAGTTTTCCTTAACGATTTTTTGCATTTCTTTTTCGATACGAGGAAGGTCTTCGTTAGAGATTTGACCAGCTTGGTTGTCTGTATCGTAGTAGAAACCATCTTCAATGGCTGGACCAACGCCCAAGTGAATATCTGGGAAGAGACGACGAGCTGCTTGTGCAAACAAGTGGGCTGCTGAGTGACGCAAGATTGGAAGGGCATCTTCGTGATCAGGTGTCACGATTTCGATGCTACCGTCTTCAGTGATAGCACGAGTAGTATCGATGAGTTTGCCGTTAAATTTACCAGCAAGAGCTTTTTTAGCTAGGGAATTGCTGATGGATTGAGCAATTTCAAAAGTTGTAACGCCAGATTCGAATTCACGAACAGCGCCATCTGGGAAAGTAATTTGAATCATGATTTTCTCCTTATATTAGTTATCAATTATTTCTATAGCAGAAGTGTTTCCCTATTTTGCAGTCTTAAATCAAGAAAAACAAAAAGCGACATCCTAAAAAGGACGTCGCAACGTGGTTCCACCTTCATTTATGTTCCTCAAAAAAGAGGGACACCTCTGATTGGCTCTAACGTGGCCACCGTTTTATGTTTTCATAAAAGTCAGTAGAGTAGTATCAGCTCAGACTTCCTATGCGTTCTCAGCAACCACGCACTCTCTGGTAGAAAGATTCTAAGCGACTTGTCTCTATGCATTATTATAGCATGATTGTGAGATTTTTCAAGGATTTTGTGAAAGTTTTTTCCTTTTCAGTTTTTGCACTAGATTCTTAATAGCGGCACCGACAGCCATACCCGCGAGGGCAAAGATTTCATAGGCTAGGAAGTAGAGAAGGATAAATTCTCCGAAAGTAATGATGGTAAAGCAAAAGAGCAAGCCAACTCCAATTAACCACCAAAATGAGAATTTGAAACGATAAGAGTAGAATAGTGATACTATGAAAGTCACCAGTGGAGAGAAGATAATAACGTTGCCGATGGTGAGCTCCTTCAAGATATAGTTTTCAGTAATAGTCCATAATAACAACTCGTAAAGTGGCCAATAAAAGAAAAATATGACCAGATAGTAGGGGAGATATTGCGAGAATTTACGCATGGTAATCACCTCACTTTTCAAGCTGTCTACTTAGATATCCTTTCTATAACTATTATAGCATATTTGTGGTATGGATAGTAAATCAGTTGACAAAGAACTTAGTTATTGGTAGAATAGAAATTGTCGTAAAGACAAATAACTTCTTCTTGGTTACAGGCATGCCAACCTGTCACTCGGATGAAGCCAAATAAAAAGGAGAAACATCATGGCAATCTCAAAAGAGAAAAAAAATGAAATCATTGCACAATATGCACGTCACGAAGGTGATACAGGTTCAGTAGAGGTTCAAGTTGCTGTCCTTACTTGGGAAATCAACCACCTTAACGAACACATCAAACAACACAAAAAAGACCACGCTACTTACCGTGGATTGATGAAGAAAATCGGTCGCCGTCGTAACTTGCTTGCATACTTGCGTAAAAACGACGTTAACCGTTACCGTGAGTTGATTAACTCTCTAGGACTTCGTCGCTAATCTTGCGTCTAAATCGTTTCTATACTTCGTTGGCTTCGGCTCGATGTACCATTAGTACAATCTTCGCCTCGTCGCCTAGTCTATAAACGGTTTATCCAGCAAGACTGGAGTTCTCTGATTTTCAGAGGGCTTTTTTATTGAGGTTTTATAGGTCACAATTTTGGAGACTACAAAAACCTCAAATGGTATCAGCTAATTATACCATAAAGGTGCGTGGCTACTCGGCTTGAAAAGCCGAGTAGCTGTCTGCAAGCCCCTTCGGAGAGCCGACACTTTACGAAGTAAAGTATAGTATGTTATACTTTACATGGAAGTAGTCACCGAATTTCAGTTAGAAATTACTTTGTAACTACGTTTTGAGGAGGAGTAAAATGCTTTCCTATGTTCGACATTACCCACTAGCGACAGCTAAATTAATGTGTCTGTGCTTTCCTAAAATCTGCTGATTTATTACTGACTAATACAGGAGGTTTTTTTATGGGACAGACAATCATATCTGCTATTGGTGTTTATATTTCCACCAGTATCGATTATTTAGTTATTTTAATTATTTTATTTGCACAGCTATCACAGAATAAACAAAAATGGCATATTTATGCGGGGCAATATCTAGGCACAGGCTTACTTGTAGGGGCGAGTTTAGTTGCTGCTTATGTCGTTAATTTCGTGCCTGAAGAATGGATGGTTGGATTGCTTGGTTTAATCCCTATCTATTTAGGGATTCGCTTTGCAATTGTTGGAGAAGGTGAGGAAGAAGAGGAAGAAATTATTGAAAGATTAGAACAAAGCAAGGCAAATCAACTGTTTTGGACAGTTACATTGCTGACAATTGCGTCTGGCGGAGATAATTTAGGTATCTATATACCTTATTTTGCTTCGTTAGATTGGTCACAGACCCTCGTGGCCTTGCTTGTGTTTGTAATCGGCATAATTATCTTATGCGAGGTTAGTCGGGTGTTATCCTCTATTCCGTTAATATTCGAGACAATTGAAAAATACGAGCGAATCATTGTGCCCTTAGTATTCATTCTACTTGGACTATACATCATGTATGAAAATGGCACGATAGAGACTTTTCTGATCGTGTAGATTTTTTTGTTTCACTAGGATTTTAGCCCGAGCTCAAATCAGCTCTCTGACTTCAGAGGGCTTTTTTGTGTGATTTTTTCTAGTCTTGTTCCTGATTTAGAAATGTGGTATACTAATTATGAAAATTGTCTAAAATTTTAATTTTTGTTAAAGGAGGGTTTCATGCTTTCCAAATCTTCTGGAAGCCATCAAAACCTGCGATATGTTTTTCTCCTATCTCTGTTGCTCGGAACTTTGGGAGTTTCTCTATTTTTGGCTGTTTCTATGGGTTCAGTTCAAATTAGCTTGAGTGATACTTATCGGATTATTTTGAGTAAGATGGGGGCCCCTCTGGATATAGGAGACCTTTCGAAGTCTACACTTGCTATTGTTTGGAATATGAGATTACCACGGGTTTTTCTTGGTTTGATAGTTGGTGCAGGCCTTTCCATGTGTGGTAGCGTTATGCAGTCAACAGTTAACAATCCAATCGCAGAGCCCTATGTGTTAGGAATTTCAGCTGGGGCAACCTTTGGAGCAACTTTGAGTATTATTCTTGGATTTAAAGTTTTGATTGGTCTAGGTTCTTTCCTTGGAGCGCTTGTGGCAACAGTTGCAGTTCTACTCATCGCATCCATGCAAGGCAGAATGACAACTTCTAGCTTAATCTTATCAGGAACGGTCGTGAATGCACTATTTTTGGCTTTTTCAAACTTTATTATCTCTATTGGTGCCAATGCTGATAGCGTTATGACCATCAAGTTTTGGACCATGGGTTCCTTAGCGGGGACCTCCTGGGCTCACTTAACTTTGCCAACAGTAGTAGTAGGAATAGCTTTCTTATTTTTCTCTACCCAATATCGTGTTTTTAATGCCATGATGATGGGAGATGAGGCGGCTTTGACCTTGGGAATTCCCTTGCGTTTTTACTGGTATCTCTATGTGACGATTGTGGCTATAATGACAGCAATCTTGGTATCGACCTGTGGGATTATTGGTTTTGTTGGCCTTATCACACCTCATCTAGCCCGAAGTTTGGTTGGGACAAATTACAGAAGGCTATTTCCGATAGCTACTTTACTAGGTGCCCTCTTTGTCGTTTGGGCAGATGTTCTTGCCCGTGTCTTGATTCAGAATGCTGAACTTCCGATTGGTATCTTCACAGCCTTAGTAGGTGCACCTTTCTTTATCTACATGGTTGGAAGTAGACGAAGGGAGGTGAGGGTCTGATATGGACTTAATGTGTCAGGATATTCACTTTGGAATCGGAGAGAAAAAAATTCTTAAAGGAATCTCACTTAAACTTGAGGGCAACCAATTTCATACTATTTTAGGACCAAATGGCAGTGGGAAGACTAGCTTGTTGAAACTCCTCTATCGACAGGAAAAGCCTGATCAGGGCTTGATTTCTCTAGATGGAAAGCCACTGGAACAATTGAGCGTCAAGGAAACGGCAAAGCAGATGGCAGTCGTCACACAGTTTAATCAGTTACAATTTGATTGTACGGTTGAGGAAATTGTCATGCTGGGCAGAACACCCCATCTCTCTTTCTTACAAAAGGAAAAAGACAGTGATTTTGCTCTGGTTGAGAATGCTCTGGTCAAGGTAGATATGCTCGAAAAGAGAAATCGCCTCTACTCTTCTTTGTCAGGAGGAGAGAAGCAGCGGGTTTTGTTGGCACGTGCCTTGGCACAAGAACCGACTCTCCTGCTCTTAGACGAACCAACCAATCATTTAGATATCAAGTACCAGCTAGACTTGTTAACCATTGTCAAACATCTCAATATCAATGTACTAGCAGTATTACATGATATTCAGCTAGCTTGTCGCTATTCAGACTATCTCTACCTAATGAAAGAAGGAGAGATTGTTTACCAAGGGACTCCAAAAGAGACCATCACACCCGAGTCTTTGCGAGCTGTCTATGACGTCCAAAGTCAGATTACTTGGACAGAAGATCAGCAGGCCATGATTCACTATTTATAAAAAATGAAAAGGAAAACAAAACATGAAAAAATCACTTAGTATATTGCTCCTAACAGTAGCTACCTTAACTTTAGCAGCTTGTGGAAATAGTGCAACAGAAAAAGCTACCACACAATCAAGCACAGAGACAAGTCAAAAGGCTAGTACAGAAACCAGCTATCCTGTAACCATCAAAACTTATGACGCTAAAGGAAATGAAGTCGAACAAGTCTTTGAAAAGACACCTGAAAAGGTCATCACCAACAACCTTTCAACAACTGAAATCCTACTTGAACTCGGTTTGAAGGATAAAATTGCCGGTATGCTCAATCCTGATAATGCCGTAACTGGTAAATACAAGGAAGCAATTGAAGCCATCCCTCATATTGGTGATAAAAAATCAGTCTCACAAGAAACAGTTCTTTCTTATGAACCAGATGCCTTGATGGGCCGCAACATGATGTTTTCTGAAAAGTCGATGGGAACTATCAGTGCTTGGAATGAAAATAAAATACCTGTTTATACGTAAAAAGCTTCACTTTCAACTATCCAACAGGATTTGGGCAATATCGTAGAAGATGTGAAGAATCTTGGTACCATTTTCAATGTCCAAGACAAGGCTAACCAATACGCAGAGCAATTACAAGCTAAAATCGATGCGGTTAAAAAAGCTAACCCAGAAACACAGGGTGAAAAGAAAAAAGCTTTGATTATGGTTGCTTATAATGACGAAACCTTTGGTGCTTACAAGTCAGCCCTTCAGGAAAGCTTGCTCAACCAACTTGGTTACACAAATGTCGCAACAGGAACATCTGGTTTGACCTTGGAAAACTTAGTATCAATGGATCCAGAGTTGATTATCTATGTAACTAGTGACCGCAATCAAAAGTTAGATGAAAAAGCAGTGGATTTGATGAAGGCAAATGCTGTTTTGGAAAATGTACCAGCAATCAAGAATCAAAAAATCATGACTATCTCTTACGATGAGTTGATGGATTACGGTCCTGCAGTGATTGATTCCCTTGAAAAGATCAATGACTTTATCAAGAAATAAGGAGTTTAACTGGGAAGGGATTCAGGTAAGGGTCAGCCTTCCTTCAACCTATGACTCTAAACAAGCCTACCCAGTTGTACTTTTAAATGATGGACAATTGGACTATTTGTCAGACCTATCCCAATCTGTGATTTTGGTGGGCTTGATTCCAGAAAATCGTCTCGATGACTTTACACCCTGGCAGTCTAAGTCTTTGAAAGAAGGGGCCCCAGATTTTGGTGGGAAGGTAGATGCATACCATCAGAAGCTCTTTCAAGAGATTCTAGCAACTCTGCAAAAGGACTACTTGATTGATGAAAGTCGAATTGCCTATGGTGGCTATTCACTGGGTGGGCTTGCTGCTGTCTATAGTCTCTATAGTAGTTATCTTCCTGCGACCTGTATCTTTTCTATCTGTGGTTCCTTCTGGTATCCAGACTTTACAGATTTTTGCAGGGAACATGACTTGATGCAGAGCCAAAGCCTTATTTATCTACAAAATGGTCAGACAGAAGGTGCTAATCATTCCAACCGTCTGTCTAAGGCTCCTATTTTTGCTAGAAACATTCATGATCTGATTTCAGAAGCAGTTCCCTCAACTTATTCTACTTTTGATGCTTATGGGCATCATGAAGCTCTTGAGCAACGCTATCATCATTTTTGTGATTGGCTGAGAGAAGAGTGGAAGCTTACGTGAAAATCTAATACTCTTTGTTTAGGATGGACAGAGAGTATTTTTCTTGTCTTTATTCGGGTAGATTTTGAATTTACTGAAATTTCCGTGGGTTTATCTAAATCGAAAGTTTAACTGTAATGCATCAAAATGTGGTATAATGAGTAGATAGATAGAATCGAGGATATTATGTCATTTACGAAATTTAAGTTTAAAAAATATATAGAAGAAGCTTTGGAGGAGTTGAAGTTTACGACTCCTACAGAGGTGCAGGATAAGTTGATTCCCATTGTCTTGGCAGGTCGTGACTTGGTTGGTGAATCAAAAACAGGTTCAGGGAAAACTCATACCTTCTTGCTTCCAATTTTCCAACAGTTGGATGAAGAGAGCGACAGCGTGCAGGCAGTTATCACAGCTCCAAGTCGTGAGTTAGCAACACAGATTTATCAAGCAGCTCGTCAGATCGCATCACATTCAGATGTTGAGATTCGTGTTGTTAACTATGTTGGTGGTACAGACAAGGCCCGTCAGATTGACAAATTAGCAAGTAATCAACCACATATCGTAATCGGAACTCCAGGTCGTATCTATGATTTGGTAAAATCAGGCGATTTGGCTATCCACAAGGCTAAGACCTTTGTAGTCGATGAAGCTGACATGACCTTGGATATGGGATTCCTAGAGACGGTTGATAAGATTGCAGGAAGTCTTCCAAAAGATTTGCAGTTTATGGTCTTTTCAGCGACTATCCCACAAAAACTTCAACCATTCTTGAAAAAATACTTGTCTAATCCAGTTATGGAAAAAATCAAGACCAAAACAGTTATCTCAGATACCATTGATAACTGGTTGATTTCGACTAAAGGTCGTGATAAGAATGCCCAGATTTATGAATTGACTCAAGTCATGCAACCTTATCTAGCCATGATTTTTGTCAATACTAAGACGCGGGCAGATGAATTGCATACATACTTAACAGCCCAAGGTTTGAAGGTGGCAAAGATCCATGGGGATATTGCTCCTCGTGAACGCAAACGGATCATGAATCAGGTAAAAAATCTTGATTTTGAATATATTGTAGCAACTGACCTGGCTGCGCGTGGGATTGATATTGAAGGTGTCAGCCATGTTATTAACGATGCCATTCCTCAAGACTTGTCCTTCTTTGTTCACCGTGTTGGACGAACTGGACGTAATGGTCTGCCAGGTACAGCCATTACCCTTTACCAGCCTAGTGACGACTCAGATATTCGTGAGTTGGAAAAACTAGGAATCAAGTTTACTCCTAAGATGGTTAAAGATGGAGAGTTCCAAGATACTTATGACCGTGACCGCCGTGCTAATCGTGAGAAGAAACAGGAAAAACTGGACATCGAAATGATTGGCTTGGTTAAAAAGAAAAAGAAAAAAGTCAAACCAGGTTATAAGAAAAAAATCCAGTGGGCCGTCGATGAAAAACGCCGTAAAACCAAGCGAGTAGAAGGTCGTGCTCGCGGACGTGCAGAGCGAAAAGCCAAACGCCAAACATTTTAAAAATAAGACAGTAGAACCAAGTCGGTTTTACTGTTTTTTTATAGTTCAACACCAGGATTGTCAGAATTCATTAGTATATGATATTGTGGAAATGATAATTTAATCTGAACATTCTTTTAATTTTCTGAAGTTTATAATATACTTAAATTAAAAGTAGATTGTAGGAGAAGTTAAATGAAAGATTTTAAAGATTTTATTGCTGGGATTGGTGAAATAAATGTTATTGCTTATTTGATATATATCTGTAGCGGTCTCGCTCCTCTCTTTCATATATTGATCATCGGGTCAGAATTGAGTACTGGAAAAGTAGTGGTGCGTGATAATAATATCAGAAAGAGTAGATTTAATGGTAATCAGCATAGCATTAAATTGCGGTAAATAGATAAGTGAATTCTATTTTTCTAACTAATTATATAACAGTAAATGAATTGATTTTACTGTTATTTTAATTTATAATTATAATAGGTCAAATTTTCAGTTTTTGTTTAGAAGTATATCTAATACAAAACATAAAACTATGTAATATTGTATTAAGTTATTGGAGGATGCATTGATGCCAAGAAAAGGAGTGACTGTTTACGATTTATTGATTTCTTGCCCCGGAGATGTTAATGATTATCTTGAGTTAATTAAAGAAGCTGTTGATAATTTTAATAAACTTTATGGTAGTTTGAATAATATACAAGTATCAGTCAAGCATTGGTCAACGGATAGTTTTCCTGAGTCGGGTGATAAACCACAGGAATTATTAAATAAGCAAATTGTTAGGGACTGTGATGCAGCTGTTGCTATATTTTGGACAAGATTTGGTACTGCAACAGATAGGTATGGTTCTGGAACGGAAGAAGAAATTGAGGAGATGTTATTAGCAAAAAAACAAGTTTTTATGTATTTTCTAGATATTCCTATAACTCCTTCAGAAATAAATGAGGAGCAATTTACTGCTGTAAAAAATTTCAAAGAAAGATATAAGGATAGAGGAATATTTTTTACAGTTAAGGACAAAAGTGAATTTAAACGTCAGTTTACAAATCATTTAACATTATATTTTTTAAATTTAGTTAATGAAAAAGAAACTTTTCAAAATGAACAATTAAAACCTCTTTTAACGATAAGAGATAAGAATACATCTTCCGACGAATGTTCTGTTCCTATAAAATTTAATTTACTAGAGTCAAAATTTTTAAATGAAAACTACAAGAAAATTATTGACCATATTGAAGAATTAAATAAAACTGTTATTTCTGAGGTTCCAACTAAAGTAGATAATAATACTAAAAAGTTAACTCTTTCTCTAAATGAAGAAGATAACGTTAATTTTCTGTCTAAAATAGCTGATGATGTGACTATTAGTGATGATTTTAAAAAACTCACAAACGATTTTGCAATCAAAGAGGAAATCAAACTACATGAGAATTTCTGGTGTTTAGGAAATTTGAAGAAACATAAATTTCAAATGCCAACGCCTTTCGGAAAAAGTGCGCCTTCGTATATTGGAACCGATGAAGAAAGGAACCGATTTTCTTTATTAAAAAAATTATACTGGGAAATAAAATCATTCAATGAATACACAGAATATTTTACATTCATGGATAACATTGAATGTATAGAGTTAATGGTTTCTAATACAGGTAAGACATATGATGAAGATATTGATATTAAACTAATTGTACCTAAAGGTTGTCTTTTGAAACAACATGACTTATTGTATCCAGGAGAAAATATAATAGAGGAGATACAGGAAATTAAAATAGAAGAAATGCTATTTAAAATTGAAGAAACTGATACTGTTTGCGCATATGATTATCCTCAGCAACCCTTATTACGGTCAGAAGAAATAAATGTTTCTCCACTTCTAACATATAATAGAACATCTAGTTATGAAAGCCAAAAAAACTATTATAAAGATTCATTAAACGATATATTTATATACAGATATTTTGATAAACCAGAATCTGATATTTTAAGATTTGATATTGAGTATTTGAAACATAACACTTCAATGGCATTTCCTTCTAAACTATTATTTAAAAATATTCCTAGAACAATTGAATATGAAATAACATCGAAGTTTACACCAGATATGGTGAAAGGAAAAATAAATCTAAAATCCGATTAATTTGCTAAAAAAGTAGGAAGTTTTATAATAAATATATAAATAAGAACATGGTTTAATGAGGTTGATATGAATCAGAACAAAGAGTTAAGTTGTGAATTTGAGTATAAAAATGATTTATACCGAGTTTACGAATTAGATGAAGATGATAGTGATTATGTCAGAATTGTTAGTGAGTCTAAGAAAGGTATGTATATAGAAAGTACCAAAAATGTTAAAAGGATATTGGGTTTAGATAGTGAAAAATAGTTTTTTCGTTGTAAAATGTTGCCAAAGTAAAACAAAAAGCCTTAGAAACATTGATTTCTAGGCTTTTTTAACTTATTTACTCTACTCCCACTCAATGGTTGCAGTCGCCTCAAAAAGCTTTATAGAACAGGCTTTTTAAGGTGTTAATTGTTTTTTGGTGGGGTTTTTGGTGGGAATGTTATTTTGAAATTGATTGATTCCCGTTGAAATGTACTAAGCTAGAAGATGGGAAAGAAACATTAATAATTCCGACCATTTCATTAGTGATAGCTTCATCAGCGCCATCCCATAGATGCGAGTAGTGTTTCAAGGTGATTTCAGGAGAAGAGTGTCCTAAACGTTTTGATAGAATAAGTACATCAGCATTTAATTCATTAATTAGCAGCGATGCATGGCTGTGCCTGAGACCTTTCGCTTGGATAGGCTTTACGTGAGCAATCTTGGCGTACCTTTTAATAATCCTTGAGATTGTAGATTTCAACATAGGTAAGCCATCGTATGAAAAGATAAAATCGTTCTCGTGTCCTAGTCCAATCTTTTTTTGAGCTTCACGCCATTTTTTTAACACATCAATAGTATCTTTATCTAAACTAATCATCCTTCTTCCGTCTTTAGTTTTCGAATAGGAATTACGTGTCCATTCTTTTTTGTTTTTAACAATAAGCATATGATGAACTCGTAGGCGTTGCTTATCAAAGTCAACATCATTCCATTGAAGGGCACAACCTTCATTTACACGTACGCCAGTCATGAAATATACCCAAATCATCACGAAGTTTAAATGTTCATATACATCTTCAATGTAAATTTTCGAAATAACAGCTTCAAATTCGCTCTTAGTCCAATATGGGACATTACTTTTTCCTTTAGGAATTGCATTAGATTGCTTAGAAATGTTTTTTTCCACATATCCCATTTGCAAAGCATAGTCCAATGATTTCCTAAACATGCCAAAGATGAGGCTAGCATATCCTTGTGAATATCCGGCACCATCCTCATCTTGACTAGTCAGTAACCACGTGCGAAACATCTGAACTTGTTCAAGGGTTATCGAACGAAGCATGGTGTCACCAAAACGATCACAAAGCTGTAAAAGATTTTTCTCTCGCACTGAAAATGTACTGTGCTCAACTGTTGTTCTATAGTATGGAATATAATGGTCTTCCATAAATTGCCGATATTTCATACGGTAGTTAGAATAACCTTGAGATTGATGATATTCATGTTTCAGGCGAGTTAATTCTTTATAAGCATCTGAGGCCGATTTAAATGGTTTTCCATGCTGATCTACCCTAGATTTCTTTCGTACACGTTTCCCAGTAACTCTATCTCGACCAAATTCGGTTTGAAGAAAATATTTTCCGTCTTTATCAGAATATACTCCAGGAAATTTTGTTTTCTGTTGATATTGTGGCATTATCCCTCCTCGTGAAGTGAAACACCCAGAATTTCTTCAACAGCACTGATTGGGACGTGCCCTAAACGTCTATTATTATAAAAGGCATACCCCTTTTGTACCATAATTTGCTTAGCTTGTCTAATGATTGAAACCGCAGTATAGGGATTGTAACCCATATTAATCAAATCCTCTTTATTCATTGTTTGTTTCATAATTAATAATCCTCTTGAATTTTCTAAATTTTATTGCGATAATAGAAAAAGGTAATAGATATTATTACTGTTATTTTTTGAGTTTGTTTCTGATACCGGCCAAAGTTTAGAAACAAGCTCTTTTTTGTTCTAAAAAATTCACACATATCTATTTCCTTTCTCAAATAATCAAACGAAAACTGTGTACATATAAATACATGTTTGTTGTTGTATCAAGGTTTACAGCCATAAATGTAAAAAAATTATTATTTAATTTGCTTTATTTTTTATTAATATCTAAATCTACATCAGGGAATTCTTTTAAAACATGGTTTCTAATTTTATTCTTTTGATTTCGAGTATTAGATCTTATAGTTTTATTTAAAATTTTATTTCTATAATCTAATGAATAATCTTTTAAAACATGCTTAAATGTATGAGTCGACTTAGCATCTTTATGACATCCTAAACCTTTTTCTTTAGCAACTTCTAGTGATTCATAAAATAGTTTAAATATATCTCGAACGTGCCAAGTAATCATTAATCCGGTCTCGTTTTTTTCAAAATATTTTTTTTCACTATTTTGGAAGGAGTCTATTATTGTTCTTTTGGTTCTACCTTTATTTTTGAAAGGAGCAATATTCGACAATGCTATAATTTCTTCGTCTAACACCAAAGGAGACAAAAATCTAAGAGAATGATTATTTACTTGATTTAAAAGTTCTTTAATATAACTTTTAGGACCGTATTTGTTATAAACATCTTGAATCACTTTTTTAGTTTTTGCACTTGATTCTTCAATTAACTTTATGTACACATTTATTGTTGAATGAAGTTTTGTTTCCAAATATTCTATCAATTGTGCATCATTCAGTAAATCTAAAGAATTGGTTCCCAAAAATTTTTTAATTTTATTTTTCTTTAATACTAGTTCAAATCTTTGGACATTAATATTATCTAGTTTTGAACCATTTCTTCTGATTTGTCCTTTTCTTTTTGCTTTTTCAATTTTATCGTAAGTAACGGTTAATTCTTCATTACTAATCTTACAACTCAAAATTGGATAGTCATAGTTGTTCTTTTTACTTTTCTCATTTCCAAAATTTGGAGGGTATCCTGATGAAAGACATTTGTGTAGAAAACTTCTGAGCTGTAAGTTTGGAGTTTTATCAAAGGCAATTGTATAAGCAAGTTCCATTTCGAGAAAGAGGGCAGTCGAGTAAGTAATCAAAATACCGTAATTATTTTTAATAAAATCGATTGCGTTTGCTAATCTACTTTTAATCCCCTCAATACCAGCCGTTTCGATATTTAACCCCCCATGAATTAATTCAATGTAACAGTACGATGTTTTAAAATTTGATTCATCAAAAGAAATAGTGATTTTCCCGAAAAATTCTGATTTAATATCTAAACTAAGCAACTTTCCATCTATAGATGTCTTTAAGTTACAAGTACTATCATATTTTAAATTCTTTATTTCTTTACACTCTAAAGAAAAATCCTGTAGGGATAATTTACATTTATCTATTCCAGCAAAACAAGGCATTGATGAGAAAGCCTCTAGTATCTTTTTTTCATTCTCAATTTTTACTTCTAAACGTTTTTGTTCTTCTTCCTGTGTTAATTTTCTTCTAGCCATTCGATTAAATTCCTTTCACATAGTATTTTGATAAAGTATGTTGTTTGGGGTAAGATTAAAAATTTTTTCTTTTTATACCCCCTATTCTTTAGTATGCCAGGAACTTGTTCAAAAACCCTTTTTTTTTCAAAAAAAATAATGAAAAAATGAAAAAAATTTTTTTAAAACAAAAGAACTTAATGTTTGATTGTTTGAAAAACGCGTAGTGATAATGGTTTGAAGAAAGAAGTAGGTTCTTATCTACTTTATTTTTCATTTAGATTAAGAATAAAGATGTGAAAAAAATGATTTTAGATTTGATACACTTAAAACATTACAAAGTAAGTTTATTAGTTTGCTTGTGCGATTAACTTATATGCATACGATTTTTGAAATTCTTCTGGTCGATTGTGTCCGAGAGCACGCGATACAATTAAGCTGGCCTTTCGATCCAGGACGACTCCCCTTAATTCTCCTCTTAGAAAAATTTTTTCTTTTTTATCTTTGATATCTTTGGGATCTCTCGCGACAAGAAGATAAAGACGTTTTGCGTATTCAGCACGATATTTATGAGGTTTTAAAGCAGATGGAACTTGAAACACACGCTTTTTACCAGCTAGCTTAAACTCCTCAACAAGCCTCTCTAATTCTTCTTTGTCTCGTGTGATAATCGGAACCCAACGATCTCTAGCTCCTTTTGTTTTATGCTTTTTACCAATGATTTTAAGATAATATCGGCCATCCTCACGTTGGTAGAGTGAGTCACCAGTAATTGCTTTTAGCTCATTTTTTCGTAGTCCAGTGGCAGATACGATTGAAAACCATCGATTATTCGTTTCTTCAGACATTCTATCGTCATTAGATTTTAAGCGATTATTTTTTTTGTTGGCTCGATATCGAATATCTGTTGCAATAAAAGCAGTAGAAGATATTCCTAAAACTTTCGCCAATGCTGCTTTATAGGTTGACTGAGTAGGAGCAGAAAGCCCTGATTTTTTACAATGTTCTAAATATTGATTTACCAAGTCAATCCATCCCTCTTTATCGTTAGATTTATCAAGAGCTTCTAACTCTTCGGCAGTAGCTGTTGTAGCAACAAAGGAAGCAAATCGGCTCCAGGAACCAGCGTAGTTATGAAGAGTTCGGTCGGTATGGATTAAATGAATGTCCTCTCCCGTTTTTTTGGATTCATTTCGCTTGATACCCTTTCCTTTTTTAAAGCGCGTGACTAGATTAGTTAGTCCTTTTGATTGGACGAATTGTTTACGGCCTTCGAAAGTAGTTAGAGAACCCATCTGTTGTTTCTTAGCTTTCTCTTTGGCTTTTCGTCGATCAGCACGACTACGTCTCTTCTTTGCCATAGTTCTTTCCTTTCTATTATAGATAATGTGCTTTTAAAGAAGGTCTTAAGAAAATTCTTAAGGTCTTTTTTAATTCAAGTTGAAGTAGTGCAGTGACTTAAGCTTATATTCACTGATGTAGTATCTTCCCTGTGCTGAGGGCGCTTCTTAATTTATGGCTAAGAAGATAACCAGGCCATTTTACAACATGACAAGTTGACTCAATTCAAATAAAATGTAGAGTTCCACCTTACAGATAAAAATCTGTTGTTTTTTCTTTTTACTCTTTTTCAGGTTTAAATGCTTTGAATTTAGCAACTGAGTTAAGCTAGTTTTTTGTATTCTATTTTTAGACTTTTATTATTTACTTTCGTTCTTATACTTTTATACTTTCCTTTGTTATGATCAAAAAATTTTTTTACTGCTATTGACATTACTTTTATTATCTATACATTTATTTTTTTAGTTAGTGAAATACAAAAATTGGTTCTTTCTTAACTCAGCTTAAACCTGCTATTTCCACGATAGCTACCTCCTTTTAAATATTAAAAAAAACGTAGCTATTTAGTTACGTCTCTACTTAATCAATCTTTAGATATCTATAGTATGCCATAAATTGATACTTCTAAAAAACAAATTTTTTCTTTTTTGTGTTATACGGTTTTATTTCGGACTGAGTGTTTAGCGTGACTTACACATACGTTTCTGTCAACGCTAAACACACAGATAATTAGAAGCACAAAAAAATGGGGAATGTGAGAAAGAAATAAGTCTACAAAAGATTCAATAAGCAAAACAATACATTTATCTTTTTTAAAACTTTTATTTTTATTATTATAAAAAAATGGCATACTCTAATTATAATAACATTTAAGGAGGAAACAACTATGTTTCTTAAAAATTATACCATCATTAGTCATATTCTCTATAAAAATCGTCGAGAATTCGAAAACACATTTGATTGCTATCCTAAAAAGACAGTGTATGAGTTCTATATTAGGGAGTCTGCAGGAGAAATGAAAATTAGACAAAAAGAACATAATGCAATTCATGTTAGCTTGTATTCTAATAAAAAAAGAAGTTACGTTACACTTTACTTAAGAAGTTTTACGCCAGAGGATTTGGTGGCGATTATGAATTCTTTAATCAAGCAGAAGAAAGAACTTGGATATGAAAGATTAATTTTATTACTTTCAGAACTCACAAATGATCAATCTTTAAGTTTACTGATGAAGTTATCCTAAAATGAAATAAACACACTGGGATGAGTATCTCAGTGTGTTTTTGTGATAAAATATAGTAGATTAATAAATGAAAAGTACATATTTTTATAAATGATAAATTGCAAGAATAAGTGCAACATATACTTGAACTCATCCTCTAGAGCTTCACAAGCAGTTCTGTAAGCTAAACATTTTCGTGGTCGGTGATTGATATCATATAAGGCCTTGTTCAAAGCCTCATCAGAGATAGTGGCTAAATCTGTTTTCTTTGGGAAATATTCTCTTGGTAAGCCATTTGCGTTTTCATTGCTTCCTCTCTGCCAGGATGAATAGGCGTCCGCAAAGAAAAAGGAAATTCCTAAGTTCTCCACCAGAGGATAGCAGGCAAACTCTTTTCCCCTGTCTGAAGTGAAGGTTTTAAGAGCCTCTTTTGGAAATAGCCTACAAAGTTGTTCGATAGCTGAAAACATGGCTTTGGCTATATCACTGCTTTTTCGGAGCCAATTCAGGAAATCCTATACGACTTGCAAATGCTGGAGTCGGTCAAACCTGTGGTGCAAAGTTTTCAAGCAATTGTCAGCCGTCCGTCCGCTGTTCAGGCACCTCAGATGTCTTTCGAGACCCTGATGCTAAACCATATCACCAAGCGACTGGGGGAGTCTAGCTTGACTATTCCCCACGTTGAAATTCGCAAGGGGGACAAGATTGCCCTCATCGGCGAAAATGGTTCTGGAAAGAGTAGTCTGCTCAATATTTTAAACGGGACTGACCGAGATTTTCAAGGTGAAATCTCACTTGATCATCTCCCTGTTCATCAACTCTGGGGAAAATTTGGTATGATTTTGCAACAGGAGCACACCTTTATCTCATCTTATGAAAATAATGTCACTATTTTCAAGACTTTTGAGGCTAATTTTAGGGATGAAAAGTTTGAAAAGATACCACCCCAGTCCCTGTCAGGTGGTCAGCAACAGCACATGTATCTCAATCGGGAGAAAAATCGTCATAGTCCGCTAATTATCATGGATGAGCCTTTTTCTGCTTTGGATGCCAGCCAATTTCAAAAGGAATTAGACAAGGTACTTAGCTTATCAAGTGCTGTCGTCCTTACACTTCACCGTCAAGAAAAGATGCTATCACGCTTTGATCAGATTTGGGAAATCAAGGATAGGGAGTTGGTTGTCGTGAAAAGAGTTCTAAAACATGACTAACATAAGTTTTTCACAAGTTCAAAAGAGTTTTCATAAGAATAAGATTTTGGCTATTCCTGATTTTCATCATCTATTATCTAGTCATGATAAAACTGATCATACGCTTTCAACACATTTCGGTTTTTTTGGGGGTATAAATACCGTGCGCTTGTTTTACTCAGGCCTCGTTTTTCCCGTGGTAAGCTCGGTGAATTTGAGACAATTATTTGATAGTATTATAAAAAATTAAGGATCTTTTTTCAATGTAGAGTCCTTTTTCTATTGTGATACTTTTTCAAGATTTATCTGGTATGCTTGACCTAGTTTTTATAGAAAGAAGGTCTAAGATGTTAAATAAAGTCAAAACTAAAGCCTTAATTAGTGTTGGAGCAGTAGCCGCAACTAGCTTTATTCTCATGATGGGATATACTGTTGGTCAACATTCCACTGCTAAACAAAGTCGCAAAGAAATCGAATTGACTGCAGCTAAACTTGTAGAGGACAAACAAGCAGAAGATAAAGCCAGAATTTTGTCATCGGATACTGTAAAAGAATTTTTGACACAGTACTATACGAAAGAAAAGCTCGGAGAAAATAATACACGCATTCAACCTTATATGACTGAATCAGCTTATTCTCAAGAATTGACAAGTCAAAACGATGCCATGAACCAAGTGTATAAGGACTATATTTTGGATTATCATTTTGAAAAAGCTGATATCTTTGTCAATCAGACTACGAATCAAGCCATTGCCATGGTCTCTTATAATGTAACCTATGTAT
>NZ_KV807817.1:1745-2077 GCF_001812125.1 Streptococcus sp. HMSC071D03 | reverse complement strand
CAAGAACAGTTAAGTTATCCTATTCTAAACTACCTGGTAAGTTATTGGTCAACCAAGTACAGGTTTGGAAATCTGGGTTGGATGATTTAGATAAGGAAACTCCTAAAACTTTAGAAGAATCATCATCAATACCATCACTGCCAAATACTACGACAAAATGATGATATTGCATGGAAATAGAAGAATGTAAGCAAATTTCAATTCTTGATGTAGCAAGTCGTTTAGGTATCTCCTTTAAACAAGTTTCGACCAGTGTCTATGAGCATTCTGAACACGATTCATTTCGGATTTTTTCAACTACCAATACTTTTAAATGGTTTTCAAGAGATATT
>NZ_KV807817.1:1120-1645 GCF_001812125.1 Streptococcus sp. HMSC071D03 | reverse complement strand
CAAGAACAGTTAAGTTATCCTATTCTAAACTACCAGGTAAGTTATTGGTCAATCAAGTGCATGTTTGGAAATCTGGGTTAGATGATTTGGATAAGGCCACTCCCAAAACTTTAGAAGAATCCTCATCTGTTCCATCACTGCCAAATACTACAACAAAATGATGATATTGCATGGAAATAGAAGAATGTAAGCAAATTTCAATTCTTGATGTAGCCAATCGTTTAGGTATCTCCTTTAAACAAGTTTCGAGCAGTGTCTATGAACATCCTGAACACGATTCATTCCGAATTTTTTCGAATACCAATACTTTTAAATGGTTTTCAAGAGATATTCAAGGTGATGTCATTGATTTTGTTCGACTTGTTAAGGGAACTTCCTTTAAAGAAGCTCTAACTTTTCTTTCTGAAGAACCTTTTCAAAAAGAAGCTGTTCAAGAAAATAGAGATAGACCATTTTATTATCCTTTAAAGAGAATAGAAGATTCTAGCTGTAGTCTGGCTAGATATTATTTAACAGAATGTAGAG
>NZ_KV807817.1:374-1020 GCF_001812125.1 Streptococcus sp. HMSC071D03 | reverse complement strand
AAGAACCTTTTCAAAAAGAAGCTGTTCAAGAAAAAAGAGAGAGACCATTTTATTATCCTTTAAAGAGAGTAGAAGATTCTAACTGCAGTCTGGCTAGATATTATTTAACAGAATGTAGAGGAATCTCAGAAGAAATCATACAAAAGATGATTCAACAAGGTTTGATAGCCCAAGCTAGTTGGAAAACAAATGAAACAGTTGAACCTGTTATCGTTTTTAAAAGCTATGATCATCGTCACAAGCTGCAGGCAGCAAGCTTACAAGGGATTTATAAGAATCACTCTCTTCCTAGAGAGAGGCTGAAAACGATTCTAAAAGGAAGCCATGGACATATTGGAATATCTTTTGATATTGGTAAACCAAATAGACTGGTTTTTTGTGAATCGTTCGTCGACTTGATAAGCTATTACGAACTTCATCAACAAAGTCTAACTGATGTTCGTTTGGTATCTATGGAAGGATTAAAAAGGTCTGTTGTTGCTTATCAAACTTTACGACTGATAGCTGAAGAAAATCAGAAGTTGGAATTTTTAGATACAGTAATACCTTCAAAGTTATTGCCTTTGATCAATACAATTCGTGATACCACCAGCTATTTTGATAATCATCCAAATTTATTGACACTTGCGGTAGATTGTGATGATGC
>NZ_KV807817.1:0-274 GCF_001812125.1 Streptococcus sp. HMSC071D03 | reverse complement strand
GAAAATCAGAAGTTGGAATTTTTAGATACAGTAACACCTTCAAAGTTATTGCATTTGATCAATACAATTCGTGATACCACCACCTATTTCGATAATCATCCTGATTTATTGACACTTGCGGTAGATTGTGATGATGCAGGAAAAGATTTTTCTGATAAGTTATCTCAATCAGGATTTCCTGTTTTACTGGATTTACCTAATAATGAATCTGGGAAAGAAAAAATAGACTGGAACGATATTCTTAGAGAAAAGAAATCAGATTTACAATTGATGA
>NZ_KV807816.1:12437-12683 GCF_001812125.1 Streptococcus sp. HMSC071D03 | reverse complement strand
TATATTTCTTAGCAAATATGATTCGACCAAACTATGGATCATCAAGAGAATTACTGGAGGCCCTTGGACTTGAAGCCAAAGAAAAGGGAACAGACAACCTTCTAGGGCTTGTACCAGCAAAAGAGCTATTCAATCATTCTACAATTGATAAGGTCTCTATTGCAGATATGAAGGAGAATCCTGAGCTTTATCAAAAACACAAAAAGTTTTTTACTGAGCTGGAGCAGACTTTTTCAAAAATTTATG
>NZ_KV807816.1:0-12337 GCF_001812125.1 Streptococcus sp. HMSC071D03 | reverse complement strand
AAAAAGAGATTTCGCAGATTATCGAAGCAACCCATCAACCTGAGCAGATTTCAGATGTAGCCAGCTTTGAAAGTTTTGAACGTAAGAAACAATTTCAGTTTACTTTGAAACCAAGCAATCGGAAAAAATTAGATGAGATTGCTAAAGCAGCTGGTGCAAAGTCTGCATCAGATTACCTTGATAAACTGATTGAAAACCTATCACTATAAATATAAATATAATTGTAATTATAATTTCAATCAAAAAACCTTTCCTTATAGGGAAGGTTTTTATCTTTGCTGACAAAAAATATTTGAACTCCTGAACTAAAATCTCTATACTTTTTTATTATGATTTTAGTTGGGAGTGTTTTTATTTTGGATACAAAAATTATTGATGAAAGAGAATTTGTAGAGAAATTTAAAGATAAAAATTTACAAGAATTTCATAAATTTGTAAGCGACTATGACAACTATATCGCACCCACAATGAGAGCTAGAGGGTACAAATTTGTAAACTATGCTGAGAGAACCGTTACTTTTACGTTTGGCCAGGTAACTTTTTCAAGAAGGCGCTGGTATAAGAATGGGAAATGTAGAATTCCAGTAGATGAGAAGTTAGGTCTAGAGAAACGTATTGCCTATTCCAAAGAATTGCTATATCAGATCACTAAACTAGCTACAATGTTACCATATCGGAAAGTAGTGGAAGTCATTGAACTAATGTACCAGGTTTATATCACTAAAGACACGGTGTTAAAAGCAATAAAGCTAGCAAGTCAGTTGTTAAATGAGAAAGAAGATTATCGATTCTATAGCGATGAAGTACCTGTCAAAAAAATTGAGACTCCTGTTATTTATCTTGAAGGAGATGGTGTCTGGATAAAGGTCAGTGGACGTGAAAAGGAACAACAGAATAAAGAGTTATCTCATTTTGTCATCCATACCGGAACGGAGGTGTACGGAAAGAGGAAAATTTTAAAAAATAAGGTCGAAATTGTGTCACCCAATAATCGAACAGCAAGAAAAAGAGTAGTAGATTATATTTATAATCATTTTAAAATTACGTCAGATACTCTACTTGTGACAAATTCAGATATGGGTCACGGATATACTCCACATTTATTTAAGGAAATATCACACGATCTAGGGATAAAGCATCATCAACATTTTTGGGATCGATACCATATAAACAAAGAAATAAAAAAGTTGGTCAAACCGTATTCTGTAGAGCTACTAGAGCAATTTATGAAAGCCATAGATAGCCATTGCAAGAAGACACTGAACACAGCTATTGATACACTAGAATCACTCGTCCTACTTAATCAGAACGAAAAGAAGATTGATACTTTTAAGGTTTTTAAGAATAGAATCCTTGGAAATTTTAAATATACGCAACCTCCTGAACAGAGGAATCTAGATACAGCAAGTTTAGGAATTATGGAAAGTCAGCATCGTAAAATCAGTTATCGGATGAAAAATAGAGGAATGTATTGGTCATTAAATCATGCAGATGCTATGTCCCATCTTATTTTGTTGTCTTACAATCAAGAACTCCGAGATTTATTTTTTGGTGATTGGAGAAATGAATATGAAAAATACCACTCAGAAGGAATGAGTAGTGCAAAAGTACGCAAAAAGATCGATCAAGCTCCAAGAAGTTTAGGGACGATTGTAAATTCTTCTTGGAAGGGCCGAAAACAGAGAGATAAACAACGATTTGCAGGCAAAAAAATCAATAAATAAAATGTCATAAACTCAGTAAACTCTTGACTTATAGTAATAAAAATTGTATAATAATTTTATCAATAAAAAAAGAGGCACGCAGCAACGTACCTCTCATAAAGATAAACAATTGGGTCTTGTTTATCAGTAAGATTAATACTATCAGAAATTTTAGTAGATGTCAAGGCTGAGCAAGTAAAATTGTTTAGCCTTGTTTTTACATTTCCGTTTTTGATGTATTTTTTTACTACCTCAAAAAAATAGACACAAACTAAAGCTTAAAACCCCTTTACAAATCTAACCATTCATGGTACAATATCCTTTGTGTGAAATATCAGCAGGAAAGCATGAAGCTCGTCAACAGGTGTCTTATGATAAGTAACCTTGGCTGTTTAGGCGAAGGGCATCTGCACGAATCAGGGCTTTCTAAGTGACTATTTCCACCGAAATATTATTTATATCAGGAGGACATTCACATGTCACGTTATACAGGACCATCTTGGAAACAAGCTCGTCGCCTTGGCCTTTCACTTACAGGTACAGGTAAAGAATTGGCACGTCGTAACTATGTACCAGGACAACACGGACCAAACAACCGTTCTAAATTGTCAGAATACGGTTTGCAATTGGCTGAAAAACAAAAACTTCGTTTCACTTACGGTGTAGGTGAAAAACAATTCCGTAACTTGTTCGTACAAGCTACAAAAATCAAAGGCGGAATCCTAGGTTTCAACTTCATGCTTCTTTTGGAACGTCGTTTGGATAACGTTGTTTACCGTCTTGGTCTTGCGACTACTCGTCGTCAAGCTCGTCAATTCGTAAACCACGGCCATATCCTTGTTGACGGAAAACGCGTTGATATCCCATCATACCGTGTAACTCCAGGTCAAGTGATCTCAGTTCGTGAAAAATCATTGAAAGTTCCAGCTATCCTTGAAGCAGTAGAAGCAACTCTTGGACGTCCAGCATTCGTATCATTCGATGCTGAAAAATTGGAAGGTTCATTGACTCGCTTGCCAGAACGCGATGAAATCAACCCAGAAATCAACGAAGCACTTGTCGTTGAATTCTACAACAAAATGCTTTAATTTTAAGAAATATCTTACAGAAAGCCTACAACAGTGGGCTTTTTGCTTTGTCTTAAAACGTTGATTTCTGGGTTTGTCATCATTTTTGTCATCACTTATAACGAACTTACAGCTTTCTCATAAAATGAGACGGCTGTTTTTGCTTTTTCTTTGGAGAGATGACTGTAAGTGTCCATAGTCATAGCTAATGTAGAATGACCTAGACGGTGTTGTAATTCTTTATATGGTATTCCAGAGTTTAGTAAAAGACTAGCGTGTGTGTGTCTAAAACCGTGGAATCCAATATTAGGTACACCAGCATGTTTGAAACGTGTGTTTAAACGAGTTGATAGTGTTTTATTGTTTGGATATTTATGAATAAAATCTGAGAAGACAACAGTTTCAGTTCGACCAAGTTTCCAAGCTTCTTGTCTTTGTCTTTTTTGATACACTTTTAAGACCTCTATAGTTTGTGGGTCAATATCAATTGTGCGATAACTTGCCTCAGACTTTGGGCTGTTAATCTCACCTAAATGATTTAGTGTCTTTGTAATATTCACAGTTGCATTATGTAGGTCAATATCTGACCAGTGTAGAGCTAAGGCTTCGTTAATACGGCAACCAGTAGCAAGAAGAAACTTATACAAAGTAATTTCATAGATATTTCTATATATTGCTAAGTTAGCCTCTTCTAAATAGCTGAGAAATTGCTTTAACTCTAAGTTATTAAAGTGTTTTACTTTGTTTCTACTCTTTTTTATTTTACGAGGAAGAATAACTTCACGAGCTGGATTTATATCAATAATCTGCATTGTCACAGCATATTGTAGGATACGTTTATTTAGCGCGTGAATTTTATCATAGTGTAGAAATGCACCTTCTTCTCTTTTGTTAGCACGTAGAGCTAGTTGATTAACAATGCGTTGGATAGTTGGAGTAGTTAACTTATCTAACCTATAAGAACCAAATAAAGGAATTACATGGTTAGCTAATAGTCGTTTTACTGAATCTTGCGTATTTGGTTTTACTGTGTGTTGATAGCTTTCCCACCATAGTTGAGCTACTTCTTCATAGCTTGTTAGTGAGATTGTTTCCTTTTTAGTACAGCCATTATTTTGGAATTCAGTCTTAGCTAATTGAGCTTTTTTCTTCAGTTCAGTTTTTGTTCTAGCTGTCAGATTAGCTTGTATTCTTTTTCCAGTTGTCATATCGATACCAAGATATACCCTAGAACGATATACAGTGCTACCATTTTGTTTCTTGATTTCTGCTATTTTCATTTCTTAACCTTTCTAACATCAGTAGGCAAGCTGTAAAAGGTTATGAAAAATAGTTATTATGATTTGTGTCTAGAACGAATACCTTCAATTAGTATTTGTAGAGCGGTTAAGTCTTCAGTTGTGAGTGCTTGACCATCAATAGTTATTTTTACATTCTTTCTAAAGATATAATCAAGGTTGATTTTAATATTCTTTCCATTAATAATATCTTGGCTAATATCTTTGTATGTTTTTAACTTTGAGAATATGGATTCACCATTTCTTAATTCAATTAAATCTTTTAAAAGTTGCTTCTCTTTATCGTTATGAACTGAATCCATGTTGATATTTTTGATTATATCATCAATATATTTGCTAGCCAATGTTTGATATTCAATGTAGTATTCATCGAACTCTAATCCATCTTGTTCGCATTTTTCTTTTATAGAGAATGAAGCAATGCTTTCAGTAATTTCAAAGAGTTTAGTTAAACTGGGAATCTTTTTCTCATTTTCAATTTGTGAGATATAAGACTGTGATACATTTAGGTCTTCAGCAAGGCTTTTAGTAGTTACATCGCCTTCTGTGCGGTATTTTTTAAGATATGCTCCTATCATATTTAACCTCCGTTTAATAACTTTAGTAATATTTTAGCACAAAACTCTTGACATGTAAATATAAAACTGATAAAATGCAAAACATAACCTAAGTTAATTAACTTAGTTAAGGAGGCAGGCTGTAATAGTTATGAGAGGATAGTTGTGAACAAATAGGAAAGAAGGAGGATATATGTATAGTATACCACAAGGGATATTATCTCAAGAAGCAGAACTAGCATTGTTGGGAAGGATTGAGTTTTTAATAGATGATTATCTATCACACGCAGTGCTTCCATCTCGCAGTGACTCGTTTGGCTTGATTCAACAGAAAGAGTTAATCAAAGAACTAGGTATTAGTTTAGTGACTCTGCATGAATGGGAGCGTTTGGGGTTAACCAGATACTGTCCACCAATAGAAGGAACTCGCAAAGTTTTCTATAAGAAATCAGATGTTATGAAGTTCCTTTCAATTACTAGAAAGGAGTAACTATATTGTATGAAATAATAAAAAATATAGTTGAAAAGTCCTATGATTACATGAAATACATAGGAAGTTGTTGCCATGTTGAATCACAGATTCAATTGCTCAAATACACTATACAGTGTGATGTTTATAAACAAAAGGAACATGAATATGTCAATAATTAAGATTAAAGCGAAAGATTCTGTATTAGAATCAGACTATGAATTTGAAACTTACCCTGAGAGTGCCATTCAATCTTTTGATAACTCTACTCCATTAGATAAATATAAGGATGCATGGCAAACATATAAAAATAAGGTAATTGACTCTAACCCACATATATCCGTTTCAGAAAAAGAGAAGCAGAAAAATAGAAAACCTTCTTTTCATATTATGGCAGAATTCTTAACGGCTCATCTCATTGTGGTTAGTATAGCTGAAATAGAGGATGCTGGGGAAGGTAGCTTATTTGTGTACAATCCAAAAGAGGGGATTTATCAACCTGCTTGGGATATAGTTCCTAAATTAGTAAGAAGATTAGAACCTTCTTTTAGGAGTGCTGATATATACGAGACCATTTGTGCACTAAGTTGTAGCTGTAAAAATGTAAGTATATATCAAGGTTTACGTTACATAGCTTTAGGGAATTGTATTTATGATACTTATTATCGGTATGGAATGAAATACAGTCCTTCAATTGTGTTTACACATAAGGTACAAGTAAATTATAATTCAGAAGCAAATTCTCCAGTATTAGGTGGTTGGTCTATTGATTCTTGGTTAGCTGAACTGTTTAATAATGATGCTGAACTAATTCACTTAGCATGGCAAACAATTTTGGCAGTGATACGTGGTTATGCTGATGAGAGAATTATTTGGCTGATTGGAAAAGGAGGAACAGGTAAAGGTAGTTTCCAAGAGTTGTTAATTAACTTAGTAGGTAGGATTAATACAGCCTCCATGAAACTAATTGAATTAGATGGCAAAAATCGTTTTGCCACTTCACAGTTAATAGGTAAACATTTAGTTATTGGAGATGATAATCCTATTGATAAGGTGATAACAGACCCTTCTACTATGTTTTCTCTAGTTACTCATGATATTGTCACAATCGAAAAGAAAGGCAAACAGGCCTATTCTGCTCGACTTACTCCTGTGATTGTTCAATCATCTAATCGATTGATTAAGATTCAAGGAGACAAAGAAGCTATAGCAAGAAGAACTTTCATACTTCCCTTCGTTTCTGAATTTAACAAAGATGGTTACAAGAGAGAAATAAAGCAGGTTTATCTAAAACGTCATGATGTATTAGAATATGTATTGAAGAATGCATTAGAATATGATATCAGTGATGGATTCAAGGATATCAGTCATCACCCTGCTATTCAGGAAATTCATGGTAAGTCTATGACAAGTGTTGAACAGTTTTCATATTATCTGTTTAGTCGTGTGAAATCTACTTTCTTGCCGAATTCATTTATGCTGTGGGCATATAAACAATTCTGTGAGGGAAACGGTTTAGAACGAGGAACTAAGGAAGCGTTTCACAAAGAATTAAAAGAAGCACTTCCAACAAACTGGGTATTTAAGCCAACACTATCTACTTGTAAAGATTTTGATGAGGGTGATTCTGATTATTTTATTCATTCTGAGCCTTTTAATTTGGATACTGCAAAGAGACATAAGGGATATGTATTGAGGTCATGCTCTTGATACACTTGAAACAGTAAATTCCATTTCTATTTTCAATTTTATTTGTTTTATTTATCCTAAGAAGTTAGAAATTAGTGTATCAAGTGTATCATTCTAGAGATATACAAAGTGTGAACGACTAGCTCGCCATGAGCGAAAGCAAAGGAGTGAAACACTTTGTTAAGTACCAAATACGCCTAATTTATTCCATGGTCTAATTGACAGCAAGAAACAAGGCACTCTCGTACAAATGAACTGTCCATCCGAAAAACTAAAGCCTTTCGTCTGAGACGTTCTTAGCGTACTTTGTGCCTACTTACTGTCAATTTGCTTTCACGGCATAAAGGCGTATGCTTGTGAGATAAAATAGAGAATGAAAATAGCTATTTAAAGAGGTTTTACATTATAGAATTTCATACTTTTGTAGTGTTGTCTTAATTCAGCTATCAGTTTGTACTGTACAAATGTATCAATTTATCTTTTTGTGTTTGTGGTTAGTAATGCGCGTGATAATGGGATTTCTAAGGGTCGATTAAAAAATAGAATAGTAATGGATGTATGTGAATTTTGCTATTCACCGATTAACTCTCTATATCAAAAATGTGTTAGTAGTGTGGAATTGTCTGAAGGAGGTTCATGTGATATAAAGGATATACAAAATCCCTGCAATGAGTAATTGCAGGGATTTTTAGGTAACTAGGAAAACTTTGTAAGTATAGGGAATGTTGTTTTAGTCTATTTTGTAGTAGACAGCTTTTTCATCAGATGGATGTGTTTGAGTAATGATAATTCTAGTTTTACTTTTATCAGTTGGGTCTTCGATTGATACCATTTGGTTATTCTCAAATCGTTTCATAGGTATACTTGTTCCAGGGGGATATATTCCCATTGCAGCTCCTATAGGTCCTGAGCTGACACTAAAACCTATGTGTCCATCGCTTCCCATGCCTGACTGAGCTATCTGTCCTCCTTTTGTTAACCCATTCTTATTAAACACTATTTCATATCCTAGTTCATTCCTCCAAGTACCAGCAATACTAGAGTAGTCTCCATGTAGAATAGCCTGTGTATCAATTTCTTGTGTTGTATTTTCTGTGTGCTTTTCTTCTGTGGGAGTCGTGATAAGTGTGGCATCAGTAGCAACCCAGAATTGAAATTTTTCAGAGTCTTCCATGATTTTGACTGTGAAAGTAACGGTTGCTCCTTCTTGCCATCCCTCAATCATAGATTTCTTAATTTGTACTTGTACACCAGTTATAGGAGCATTACTAGCTTTTACCCAAATAGTATGGTATGCTTCTAGAGCTTTAAAATGTCCTACGTATGCTTCCCAAAACTTTTGTCGTGTTAGTTCTGCTGTGAAGCGATATAGTTGACCAGTTTTTAACCTACCATCGTTCTCCATGTCTCGAAGCTCTTCCGCTGTCGTATCTATTATACTATCTTCAGTTGAGCTAGAGCTTGTGGTAGATGTGCTGGATGAAGAGCTGGATGATGCAGAGGAACTAGAAGTAGTATAGGAGCTTTGTTGTGAAGATTGATTATCTACTGTTTCTATATGCCTATCTGGATGTTTAAAGAATAAAAAAGTAGCTCCTATAATGGTAAGAAGTAGAAGTGTAATTGAGGTTATAAGAATCCAAAGCTTGTTGCTCTGTGGTAGAGGACAAACTACTACATGATTCTGATTTTGGTAAACTTCAACAATATCGTTTACTTTAGGATGAAAAGTTAACTCATTGATAGGAACATCTAGAGTCTCGTTTGTGTGGAGTCGAATGATAATATGTGTATCTGAAACGTGAATAATTTGGTTATATTTTTTATTTTTCATGAAGTATTAGTTTTCGTACATATAGGCAACCATGAGAGGTAGCGTTTTTGTGGCTTTGAAGACCGTTTCATAACTTTGTCTCCCTTTTACTAGTCCGTATAAGGTTATATGGTCATCTTCGGCTATAACTCTATTGTTGTATTCAGAAGGAATAGAAACCAAAATAATTTTATCATAGTCATCATTTATGGCTACACGCAGTGTATAGGCTTTCCCATCTTCCATAGCTTGTAAAACTTTACCATATACTCTTACTTTAGTATCTACGGCTATTTCATCATGATTCCACTTGTTATAGTCTACTTCACTATAATTTGCTTTATCATTATCTACAGTAATCTTAGGTTTTGATGGTACTGAGGATGAGGAACTGGAACTACTTTCCTTTAAGGAAGATGAAGAGGTAGAGCTACTTTTTTTGGATGATGAAATTTGTTTTGATGTTGAACTTGAAGTTGTTTGATTGTTTGAAATTTGTTCTTTAGTATTTATAAAACTTATAACAATAATTACAAACAGTAATAGTAGAGTGACTATAATTCCTATTTTTTTATATTGGTTCTTTTTTTCTATGTTGTTCTTGTTGATGTCGACTTTTATGACAATACCTTCATAAACTTCTACATAGTCCCCTATACTAGGTTCAAAGTCACAAGATTCAATAGGAATTTCCTTTAAACTTCCATCTTCATAACCTATATAAGCAGTATCCTCAGTTATTTTAATAATTTTCCCTATGTTCATTAGTACTCTCCTATTTTAATATTCCAGAAAACTTAACTTCATCAGGTGCCATTACATAACGATTCACAGCGACTTCTTCCCCACTGAGAGTGTAATAGAATCTAGGGCTATTTACTCCGTGGGATTTAGCAATTTTATATAAAGATTTGTTTAGTGCACTGATAATTGCTCTAAGTTCTTTATTTGAATACGAAGCATTATTTTCTGTGAGAATGATTCTGATGCCAGGTGTTACAGATGTTTTTTCCATTTCGAGCATATTTGCTCCTAACTGCGTATTTACTTTATCTACACCCTCTTGAATTGCATTATAGAAAGCATCTAAATCTACTTTTCTGTTTTCTTCATTAGATTTTTTCTCAGATTCTTTAGATTTTTTCTCTGCTTCCTCTTTCAATTTTTTCTGTTTTTCCCGTTCTTCTTGTTCTTGTCGCTCTTTTTCTTCTTTAATCTTTTCGATTTGTTTATTAAGTTTTAATTCCACTTCGTTTACACGGGAGGACAAACTACTAATTTTGTACTCGTGGTCGTTTGGATATCTATCTTCTAGGTATTTAATTTCCTTTTTAACAGATGACAATTCACTATCATCAGAAACAAGCTTCAAAGCTTCCTCTAACGTTATATTTTGTTTTATATTTGTTGTGTTATTTTCTAGTGCTTCAACTAGCTTAGTAACACGTTCCGTATCTTTAACATATTGTTGATTACCATAGCTTATTGCAATATAAGCAAATAATCCAAATAATAAAGTAAATATCACTAGAAAACCTACAATATATTTAGAAATTTTTTCTTGGTTCATTATTTATTCCTTTCTTATAAATGATTCAATCACTTCAACACTGGCTTGACTTGCTTTCGGTAATATGTCATATACTGTACCATTTGTGAAGTAAGTGAGATTGGGGATTGTTTTGAATCCTACAGTTGTTTTGAAGTTATTCCAACTTGTCTTATCTATATTCTCACTATCCAAGTAATACACAGTTGTCTCAGTTTTATCTACTGCTTTTACTAGTTTTGGAGCAAATTCTTGGCAATATGGACAACTTTCTCTACCTGTGTATAGGTAAAAGCTCTCTTGATGTTGTATTTTCTGTTCTACCGCCTCTATACTTATCTTTGGGAATCTGTTTACAGCTATCTGGTAGTCTGTTTGTGGCTGAGTGGTTAAGCATGCTGTGAATGTGACAATTATAATAAGTAGTAGTGACAGTAGAATAAGAACTTTTTTACTATTCATCACATCCGTATCCGTCTTTGTCTCTATCTAACCATGGACCGTATTGTGGGTCACTAGCAGGTATGTTTACACGTCCTGCTTTGCGTGCTTCCTTACAGTTTTTGAACGGTCTTAAATTTGATTGTGTAGCAGGCGTAGACGATTGTGTAGGAGTAGTTGTAGTGTGAGATGAAGCTTGTTCTTGCTCTTTTTCTCGTGAAGATGCTTTCCTTTCCTCCTCTTTTGATTTGGAGGCTTCAATACTTGCTTTTTCCTCTTCTTGTGCTTTTTCTGTTTTTCTCACTTCATTGATTACTAACGAACCTTTATCGATTGAATCATATTTTTCTAAAGATACTGTATTTCCTGTATAGACCATAAGTTCATTCATTTTCACAGCTAGTGATTCAGGTGTACGGATAAGAAGCTTCTTACCTGTTATGTTGTACTCACGATATTCATCTTTTTCTTCAATCCCAATTACCTCGGCTTCAACTTCGTAGAGTTTATCTGTGTTAGAGAGTTTGTGTGCTATCTCTCTCAGTGCTTTGGCTCGCAGTATGATTTTAATTTGTGGTGTATTTAGATAAGCATCTACAGCTATATGTCCAGTTGGGGACCATTTCTCTATTTTAGAGCTAGTTTCACTACTAGATGATGAAGTAGAGGAAGATGAACTAGACTGTTTAACTTGTGAAGACTGTTTGACAGAATCACTAGCCTTGGTTTGAGCTTGTGAGTGTTTAGTGCTACCGCTAGTTAGTAGTGTGAAGAACAAACTGAGGATAAGCAATAGTACAATACCACCTATAATCTTTTGTTCTTTGCTCAATTCCTTGAGCTTTTTAATCATATATATGACCTCCTATACATTAACTTTACTTAATGAAATAAAATAAATATTTCCCAATAGTTATAATTATATCACACAAACTTTAACAATAGAATATGTTTTTATTTAATATTAAACTATAGAGAATGTAAACCTGATTGTTTAATCTATAAGATAGATAGTAGATTTAACATAGAGGGTAAAGGAATGGATGATATATTAGAAACTATAAGTAATCAGATACGAGATTTACGAGTTTCAAAGAAGATTACACAGCAAGAATTAGCAGAAAGAACAAATCTAAGTGTTCCTTATATCAGTCAAATAGAGAATAGTCACAGAAATATCTCTTTGGAAACTTTTGTGAAGATTGTTGATGCTTTAGAAGTTCCGTTGAGTGATTTTTTCTTACCTTATTCTGTCCCACAAGATACAGAGATGATGGAACTGTTATTGAAGATTCAGAAACACCCACAGCATAAGATGATTGTTCATAAGGTGATGGAAATACTTGAATTAAGCCAAGATAAATAGAGTAAAATAAAAAGCACCTAAACGGTACTTCTTACTTGCCTACTGAACTCATCACCATGAAATTTGTACTCCTTTTTGTCCACCTTGGAGTAAAGTTTAATCTATTTTATTTAATATGTAAATTCTAAAAATACTACAGAATCAACATTTATAAAGCATATCAAAGTGTAATTTATACTAAATCTATTCTACAACAAAATGCTTTAATTTTAAGAAATGTCTTACAGAAAGCCTACAACAGTGGGCTTTTTGCTTTGTCTTAAAATTAGATTATGAAAAACTAGCTAACTTTACGTGAATTACAAACTTATAATCGATAACATTACAGACTCAAAAACACAAGACAGAAACCAAAGCCCTTCTTTCCCCCTTTCTCTGCTATACT
>NZ_KV807815.1:0-249 GCF_001812125.1 Streptococcus sp. HMSC071D03 | reverse complement strand
TCGACCGCTTTCACATTGTCCAACATCTCAGTCGTGCTATGAACCGTCTTCGCATCCAAATCATGAATCGTTTTGATAGAAAATCGCACGAATATAAGGCATTGAAACGTTACTGGAAACTCATTCAACAGGATAGCCGTAAACTCAGCGATAAACGATTTTATCGCCCGACTTTTCGCTCACACCTGACCAATAAAGAGATTCTCGAAAACCTTCTTGCATACTCTCAAGAACTTAGAGAGCACTATG
>NZ_KV807814.1:0-539 GCF_001812125.1 Streptococcus sp. HMSC071D03 | reverse complement strand
CCTAACGGAGCGAGACGGACTGAAAGTCGCATAAAGAAAAAGACAAGATTTGAAAACCTTGTCTTTAATACTATACCGGCGGCCGGGGTCGAACCGGCACGTCCTTGCGGACACTGGATTTTGAGTCCAGCGCGTCTGCCAATTCCGCCACGCCGGCAAAGTATAACTGGGGTAGCTGGATTCGAACCAACGCATGAGGGAGTCAAAGTCCCTTGCCTTACCGCTTGGCTATACCCCAATAATATAAATAGGCGAGTGAGGGGAATCGAACCCCCGAATGTCAGAGCCACAATCTGATGTGTTAACCACTTCACCACACCCGCCATAATTTAACTAACACGGGCAGTAGGAATTGAACCCACACTGAAGGTTTTGGAGACCTTAGTTCTACCTTTAAACTATGCCCGTAACTATGGAAGGGGAGGGATTCGAACCCCCGAACCCGAAGGAGCGGATTTACAGTCCGCCGCGTTTAGCCTCTTCGCTACCCTTCCAAAATATTTAAATGGCGCGAGACGGAATCGAACCGCCGACACATG
>NZ_KV807813.1:0-14564 GCF_001812125.1 Streptococcus sp. HMSC071D03 | reverse complement strand
CATGCTATGAAGGCTCAAGCGATTGTCACAAGCCGAGGGAGAATTGTTTATTTGGATATAGCTGTGAACTATTGCCACGATATGAAATTGTTCAAAATGAGTCGCAGAAATATCGGACAAGCTGGTAAAATCTTGGCTGACAGTGGTTATCAAGGACTCATGAAGATGTATTCACAAGCGCAAACTCCGAGGAAATCAAGCAAACTTAAGCCACTAACTCTTGAAGATAAAGCCTATAACCATGCGCTATCTAAAGAGAGAATCAAGGTTGAGAATATTTTTGCCAAAGTAAAAACGTTTAAAATATAGTGGATTGAAATAAGATGCGAACAAAGAGATTAGGAAATTCAAATCAATTTCTAATAATGTTTTAAAATCTGTAGCGTACTATTCTAGATTCAATCTACTATATTTTCAACAACCTATCGAAATCGACGCAAACGGTTTGGATTACGAATGAATTTGATTGCTGGCATTATCAACTGTGAACTAGGATTTTAGTTTCGCAGGAAATCTATAAAAGCCTACAAATTGTAGCCAGATGACCGCAGTAATCACACCCAAGACCAAAGCCACCAATAATTGGATACCAAGTGAGAGTTTTGACCATAACGTAACTAATTTCATAAGAAACTCCTTTGTTTTATTTGCTACTCATTCTACTACTATTCTTCTCCTCTGACTAATATATCTTTTCTATGGTGAACATAAAAAAGATTTATATTGAGGACTCAAACTATCATTGTATCGAACACATGATTCATTCTGTTCAAGCAGGAATTATAACATCTGTTTCTTACCAATGATTTTTTGCTAAAACAGTGATAAATCAAGGAATTTACTTTTCTATTCTCAAAATTTTATGATACAATAATGGTATGATTTTAATGAAACTTGCTTCCATCTTGCTTTTGGTACTAACCTTGGCTCTGGCGATTATTTTAAGTAGACTCTTTAGGTTAAAGAAAAGGGGTATCAATGCTGCTGATTTAGCTTTTCCTTTTCTAATTTTTGAATACTATTTGATTACAGCTAAGATGTTTACACACAATCAACTTCCAGTACTGGGAACGGCCTTATCAATACTAGCAATTGTGTTAGTCTTTTTCTTCTTAAATAAAAAACGTAGTTTTTATTATCCAAAATTTATTAAATTCTTTTGGCGAGCTGGATTTTTACTAACACTGCTCATCTATATCATCATGATTGTTCAAATTTTCGTGATGAAATAGTCAACTATAGCAATACAGTCCACCAGCACATCAATCTTGGTCACTAAATGTTCTATACGAGGCACTTTTCTGATAAAATTATAAAAAAATAAAAATAGGAGATTAATCAAGTGAAAAAAACGCTCTTGGCAAGCGCCATTACGCTTTCAGTTTTTGGTCTAACAACCAACCTTAGCTATGCTGAGGAGAACAAAGTACAGTCAACCCCAGTAGAAACAACACATAGTGAAACCTCTACTGACAAAGTGGATAAAAACAGTCTCCCATCCAAGGAAGCTGAACCTTCAACTGAAGCAAATGCCAATCAAACGACAAATCCAGCTAAGAAAGAAGAAGACAAGGATCCAGAAGTTCAAAAGGAAGGTTGGGTATTAGAAGACAACCACTGGCGTTTCTATGAAAACAATGCTCCTGTTCTTAACTGGAAAAAAATCCACGGAAAATGGTACTACTTCAACAAAGATGGAATCATGTTGAGCGATACGATCTATGATGGGTACATTCTGACTAGTAGCGGGGCTATGGTTGATTCTGGTTGGAGTAAACTCCAAGACAAATGGTATTACGCTAACGCCTATGGAAAAATTTCTCAGCAAAAATGGGAAAAGATCGGTGGTGTCTGGTACTATTTTGATCAAGACGGTATCATGCTCAGCAACACGATTTTTGACGACTATCTGTTTACTAATAGTGGTGCCATGGCTGAGAGTTCTTGGGTAAAACAAGATGGACAATGGTACTATGCCCCTGCTTCTGGTAAATTAATCAAAAATAAGTGGGACAAAATTAGTGGTACCTGGTACTACTTTAACAAAGACGCCACTATGGCAAACAACCAATGGCAAGGTAGCTACTACCTAAAAGCTAGCGGTGCTATGGCTGAAAAAGAATGGATTTTCGATAAAAACTATGATAGTTGGTTCTACTTGAAATCTGGTGGTACTTATGCAGCGCGTCAATGGATTGGTTCATACTACCTCAAGGCAGGTGGCTACATGGCTAAGAGCGAATGGATTGACGATAGTTACTATAAAGCTCGCTACTATGTAGATGAAAATGGAGTCTATGTTACAGGTACCTATAAAATTGATGGGAAAAACCAGCAATTTCAAAGTGATGGAAAATGGCTTGGAGAAGCTTCTGCAAGCCGCGGGTTTGAAAAGGGGAAATATAACAATATCATCTTCCTAGATCCAGGCCATGGTGGTAAAGATCCTGGAGCATCTTATTATAACATCACCGAAAAAGAACTGAACATGCAAGTTTACCGAAAACTACGCAAGGAACTTGAAGCCCTTGGTTACACTGTTCTAACTTCAAGAGATAGCGATGTCTTTGTAGACTTTGTCACCGAACGTTCAAGAATGGTTAATAAGACTGATTCAGATATCTTTATTAGTATTCACTTCAATGCTACTGGTAATCCAGCATCAAATAGGGCTGGGATTCAGACTTATTCTTATGAAGAAGCTGATGGTTATCCTTCTAAAATCAATCCGTACTGGCATAACCACCCTGACCGTATCAGTGAAAGTAATCGACTTGCGGCAGATATCCACTCTTCACTATTAGCTGAAACTGGTGCTAAGGATGCAGGTCGTCTACGAAGTAGTTTTGCTGTCCTTCGAGAAACTAATAAACCAGCCGTTCTATTGGAATTGGGATATATTGACAATTTCAATGAGAATCAACAAGTCCGCAGTGATGCCTACCAAAACAGATTGGTTGCAGGTATTGTAAAAGGGATTCAAAAATATTACGCAGGTCAATAAAGAAAAAGTCTCGAGAAAATCTCGAGATTTTTTTGTATTATTTTTCTTACTTGGTGGCTTCAGGAAAAAGAAATCCAATTCCAACGCAAGCCAAGACTCCAGCACCGATAACCAAACCGCTTGAAAGTGGCAAGATATCAAGAGTGGCATTGGCGATGATAAAGGCAATAATCAAGCTCATGAGACCGGCCTTGTAATCTTTTTTCACCAAATTCTCAAGGGTAAAAAATAGGAATAAACCTACTGGAAAGAGGGCCCAGATATTGACATCCAAACTCGGCCATCCAACAAAGCCAAAATACAAGACTACTACTGCAACAACTAAAAATCCAATACCTAATACTTTTTTCATGATACGACCTCATTTTCTATTTTGTTAAGAAGTTTTATCTCACTTTAACAATTACAACTATAACAGAAATAAAAATCGCAAACAATAGCTTTTGTCTATGTGGCAGACAGGATAGACTATGTGGTCAGAATTTTTCTTCACCCACTATAATTGACAAATAGCAAATCTTTTTTAATCAGAATATTAGCCTTCTTTTTTCTTGTGAGTTACAAGACCAAATCCATACATTACTCCAAGAAGTCCAAGTACTGCTAAGCTAATATGATCTTCAGTACAGTATTTGGCAACTGAGGAGTATTTTCTTTAGCATAGTTTGCTTTCTCTGGAGTTACCGGTGTTGAAATCTTTTTGTAGACTTGTTCTGCATCTCCATCTGGAAGTTTCTTGTCCTCTACTAAAAAGATTTACTTTATTTTCTAATAAACCAACGTTCTTGTACAACTTCCTATTACTCATAAATTTATACAGTCTACTAATAATAGCTTGCTATACTCACTTTATTATTCTAAAATTACAGTCACAAAGAGTTCATTATTGCAATAAATATCTAATTCATTTTCAGAATTATCACTAAACACTCCACCAGCTTTTTTATAAAAATAAACTTCTAAATTACCTTCATACTCGACTTCAAAATTAGAATCTGCTTCTATAGTTAATTGAGAAAACATGGGCTCATATCAAGAAGCACCTCAAAAAGGTATTACCAACTTGCAATACTTTTTTTGAGGCTCTCTTGTCTTGTTCTTGTTTCAATTGACTATAATATTTTTGCCCACCCTTTTGCTTACTACTAAAGTTTGATATACTCCCCTTATAGTGGACAGTGAAAAAACAAAATTTCACTAGAAACTACAGGGGGAGTTTTCGTGTGTCAAAAAGAAGTCCGAAATCAGTGGAGGAGAAGTTAGAAATTGTTCATCTTTACCTTGAACAAGGGAAGTCAATATCTATTTTAACAAAAGCATTTGAAGTAAATGGTGACACAATCAGAAATTGGATTCGTAAGTATCAAACAGAGGGTGTAGAAGGGCTCAAGGAGAGCCATAGCTGGAAGAAATATACTTCAGAGTTAAAAGAAAAGGCTGTAACAGATTATCTTACAGGTAGAGGTAGTTTATCTAGATCAAATTTTTATTCATTTTACTTTAACCCTTAAAGGTAACGATAGTCGCTCCCGATCCACCAGCATTTTGTGGTGCATAACCAAAGCTCTTGACTTGTTTGTTTCTTTGCAGGTACTTAGTCACCCCTTCACGGATGACACCTGTACCGATACCATGGATGATGTCGACTTGGGCCATATTGTTGAGCAGGGCTTGGTCGATAAAGGCATCCAAGGCTTCCATAGCTTCCTCGTAGCGTTTGCCACGAAGGTCTAGTCTAGCCTGCGGTGCTTTACCAGCAGCACGTTTGACTACGTTGACTTGTTTTTTCTTGACTGGCGCTTCTTGCTGAGCCTGAACTAAGTCAAACTCTTTTTCCTCAAGCGTCATCTTGATTAAACCTACTTGAGCTTCCCAACGACCATCCTTGAGTTGATTGGTCAAGGTACCTCGTTGACCATAGCTTAAAACGATAATATCATCCCCAACTTTTGGAGCTCGTTTTTTCTTAGCCTTTTGAAGGACCTTATTTTTAGAAAGGTCAACTTTTTCAGGAGCTAATTTTTTGAGTTTAGCCTTGGCTTCAATTATCTCATGTGGTTTCAGTTGAGACTTGCTGTGGAGATTTTTAAGAATATCATCACTCTCAGCTAGAGCCAAGTCAACAATCTCAGCAGCTTGCTCACGCGCCTTATTGAGTTCAGTTTCCTTTTCACGATTGAGCTCGTTATAAAGTTTTTTAAGGGCACGATTCATCTTGAGGTTTTCTTGCTCGACTTGACGAATATTCTCAAGACGTTTCCGACTTTCAAGTGTCTGCTCTTCTAACTGCTCAATGATACGATTGACATCATTGTCTTGGTTAATCTGCTTGCTGGCATCGCCTACGATGACATCTGACAATCCTAGACGTTTAGCAATCTCAAAAGCATTACTTCGACCAGGTACACCCTGCATAAAGCGATAAGTTGGACGCAGGCTAGCTGTATCAAACTCCATGCTGGCATTCTGAACATAGGCCGTTTCAATCCCATAGGCTTTGAGTTCAGGATAGTGAGTGGTTGCCATAGTCTTGACCTGACGCAAACGCAAGTCTTCTAGGATAGACATGGCTAGGGCAGCACCTTCTTGGGGATCTGTTCCTGCTCCAAGCTCATCAAGTAGCAAGAGCGAGTTTTGATTGACCTTACCAAGAATATCTACGATATTGGTCATATGACTAGAGAAGGTTGAGAGACTTTGTTCGATGGACTGTTCGTCTCCGATATCTGCGAAAATCTCCTCGAAAATCCCCACACGACTGCCCTTATCGGCTAGAATTGGCAGTCCAGACTGGGCCATCAATTGCGTCAAACCTAAGGTTTTGAGCATAATGGTCTTACCACCCGTATTGGGACCCGTAATGACAATGGCTGTCAATTCTTTACCAAAATGCACATCGTTTGCCACTGCATTTTTAACTAGTGGATGACGAACGTGAAGGAGTTGAATCTCCTGTCCCTCAGAGACTTGAGGAACTACTGCTTCCGTTTCTTGGATAAAGCGAACCTTGGCCCGAATCAAGTCCAAATGCCCGATAATCCAAGCATCATTGGCGATTTCAGCTGCATGAGGTCTTACTCTTTCAGAGAGTTCTTGAAGGATACGTATCATCTCATAGCGTTCATCTGCACGAAGACTTGCAATCTCCTCACTTAGCTTGACTACTTCACGCGGTTCGATATAGACAGTATTACCACTAGCAGAGATATCATGTACTACACCAGCAATCTTGTTACGATAGGTATTCTTAACTGGAAGAACTTGGCGTCCATTTCGACTAGCGATGATACCTTCCGTCAACATCTGGGCCTTTTGTTTTAGAAGATCTTGCAAGACATCACGGACTTGGCTCTCACTGTCATGGATTTTACGGCGGATTCGAGCCAAATCTTCGCTAGCAAAATTTTCGATAAATCCAGCTTCATTGATGGCTTGGAGATTACCCTGCAGATGCGGGAAATCATGAAGTTTCTCAAACCAGTTAGCTAGATGCTCTAAACGTACATTTTCAAGATTGTCATAGAAATTCTTTAATTCACGACTAGCAAAAATGACGCGTTTGAGAAGGAGAAATTCCTCGATGTTGAGATCTGCTCCCATTTCTAAACGTTTGCAGGTTGCAGCAATGTCTTTTGTTGCAGAAATGCTGAAATGAGGATGTTCGACAAAGAGTTCTTGCATTTCTTCCATCTCTGCAAAAGCTTGCTTAATCTTGTCTCCTTTATCAGTCGGAGCAAGTTCTTTCAACTGCTCTAGTCCTTGCTCGGTCAAAAGATGAGGCTCGAATAAAGCCTTGACCTTATTAAATTCTAATGTTTCTAGTATTTTTTTATTCATTTTCTTTTCCTTCGTTATGAGCGAACAATTTTTAAAATTCTCACTCTTTTCCAAAAGTCTCCTTAACTTTTGGAATTGTAAACAAAAGGCTAGGAATAATTCCCGCCCTTTTTATCCGATTATTTTGGTTACCCATAGTTGTTTAATCACATGACTAGTGACGGGAACACTCTGGATAATATGTTTAGCTACAAAACTGTTTTCAAGTGAATTTTGAACAATTTGTAAAGGAACAGTCGCAAGAATGGTCAGTATCATCTGGAGGACAAATAAGGTCACAGCCAGAGATAAAACACCTGCACCGATGCGAAAATATTTGCCACCTAACTTTTTGGTTGGTACTAGGTTAAAAAAGAGTCCAATCAAACGACCGATGCAGTAAAATACAGTAAAAGCTAAGAGATAGCCAATACCTGCATAAAAGACCTTGTCCAGTTGGAAAAGTTGATCGGATGGGAAAAAGAAGGTTCCCTGCCCTTCCTGGGGATTGGCATAAGGAATCAACAAGTGAAATTTTTCTCCCAATGACTGATAAAAATTCCCCGCAAAATAAGCTGAGACGATTGTAGCTAGGAGATAATATACTTGTAGGACCAAGCCTCTGCGATAGCCTATATAAAAACTCCAAGCCAGAACCAATAAAAGAAAGACGGAAATCATAGGGAATCCTCAATCTTGCTATGCTCTTGTTTAGTCGCTACAACTTGATGACGAAGGGCGTCTAATTCTTGTTCCTTATCATCAAATTCAATCTCACGGCTGAGTTGGGTTGACAAGCTATTGACTGCTAATAAAATAGCGATTGTCTCATCATCCGCTCCAGGCATCTGCTCTTTAATTGCTTCATATTTTTCTGTTGCGACCTTGGCAATTTCCTCCATAAAGAGGTTGTCATGCTCAGTTGTTAGGGTCAATGTTTTTTTTCCGAATGTAAACTTGTATCGATTTAAATTTGCCATAAAAATTCACCTCACGATATTATACCAAATTTCACTAAATTTGTCAGTTTTTACCAATTCTACGGCTTTTATGGTACAATAAGAATTATGGCAAGTATTACATTAACTCCGAGCGAAAAGGAAATCCAAGCCTTTGTTCAGAAATATGAACAAGCACTGACTCCTAGTAAAAATCCTTATATTCGCTACTTTTTCAAGCTTCCGCAGGCAAGTGTTTCCATCTACACATCAGGAAAAGTGCTCTTGCAAGGAGAAGCTGCTGAACGTTACGCCAGCTTTTTTGGTTATCAGGTCAGGCCAGTAGCTAGTGGACAAAACTTTCCGATGATTGGAACTGACGAAGTAGGAAATGGTTCCTACTTTGGTGGTCTGGCTGTAGTAGCATCCTTTGTTACGCCTGACCATCATGACTTTCTGCGAAAACTAGGTGTTGGGGACTCTAAGACTCTGACAGACCAAAAGATTCGTCAGCTTGCCCCTCTCCTTAAAGAGAGAATCCAGCACCAAGCTCTACTGCTTTCTCCAAGTAAGTATAATGAAGTCATCGGTGAGCGCTACAATGCCGTTTCTGTCAAGGTAGCCCTGCACAATCAAGCAATTTTTCTCCTTCTCCAAAAAGGAGTTCATCCTGAAAAGATTGTTATCGATGCCTTCACTAGTACTCAAAACTATGATAAATACTTAAAAAATGAAGCCAATCATTTTTCCAATCCAGTTAGTCTGGAGGAAAAAGCAGAAGGCAAATACTTAGCAGTCGCAGTAAGCTCTATCATTGCGCGTGATCTCTTTCTGGAAAATCTCGAAAATCTGGGTAGAGAACTTGGTTATCAACTTCCAAGTGGGGCCGGAACGGCTTCTGACAAGGTAGCTAGCCAAATCCTACGTGCTTATGGTATACAGGGGCTCAACTTCTGCGCCAAGCTACACTTTAAAAATACTGAAAAAGCAAAAAAACTGCTAGAAAGGTAAATTATGAAATATTTTAAATCATTTTTAAAAGAGTGGGGGAGTTTTATCCTCTTCATTACTCTTGTTGCTCTTAGTTGGATGTTTCTTTGGAGAAATGTCCGTGTAGAAGGACACTCTATGGATCCTACCCTAGCCGATGGAGAAGTTCTCTTTGTGGTTAAACATCTCCCAATCAATCGTTTTGATATTGTGGTGGCTCATGAAGACGATGGGAACAAGGATATCGTTAAACGGGTCATTGGTATGCCAGGAGATACTATCCGTTACGAAAGCGACAAGCTCTATATCAATGGTCAAGAAACTGATGAGCCCTATTTAGCAGAATACCTTAAGCGTTTCAAGGAAGATAAACTCCAAAGCACTTATACTGGAAGTGGTTGGGACGGCAAAAAGGGCGAATACTTTAGAGCTTTAGCTCAAAAGGCTCAGGCCTTTACCCTAGATGTTAATTACAACACTAGCTTCACCTTCACTGTTCCAGAAGGAGAATATCTCCTCCTAGGTGATGACCGTCTGGTATCTAGCGACAGTCGACATGTTGGTACCTTTAAGGCAAAAGATATCACTGGTGAAGCCAAATTCCGCTTCTGGCCACTCAAACGTATCGGAACATTTTAAAAACTAGGAAGAGGCCGAGAATTATCCATCTCAGCCTCTTCTCATTCTATTTTGACTAAGTCTGGGATAGATTTCTCAGACACTATTGTAAGGAATTTTATGGAAGTTTATTTTTCAGGCACCATTGAACGCATTATTTTTGAAAATGTCAGCAATTTTTTCCGTATTTTACTTCTAGATATTGAGGATACCAATGCTGAAGACTTTGATGATTATGAAATCATTGTCACAGGTACCATGGCTGATATCATTGAAGGAGAGGAATACACCTTTTGGGGACAAATCGTCCAACACTCCAAATATGGTGAACAACTACAAATTACTCGCTATGAGAGAGCCAAGCCGACTAGTAAGGGCTTGGTCAAGTATTTCTCCAGCAGTCATTTTAAGGGAATTGGACTCAAAACAGCCCAGAAAATCGTGGATATTTACGGTGAAAACACTATTGACAAAATCTTAGAAAATCCAGACAAGCTCCAGTCTATCTCTGGCCTCTCTGCTAAAAATCGTGAAGCCTTTGTCTCAACCCTTCGTCTTAATTACGGAACAGAGATGGTCTTAGCCAAACTTGCTAATTACGGCATCCCAAATAAGCTAGCCTTTCAGATTCAAGACTTTTACAAGGAAGAAACCCTAGATATTGTCGAGAACTATCCCTATCAACTAGTTGAGGATATCAAGGGTTTGGGATTTACCATTGCTGACCAATTGGCCCAAGAACTGGGAATTGAAAGCCAGGCTCCTGAGCGCTTCCGTGCGGGTCTTGTCCATAGTCTCTTTCAAGGTTGCATGGAGACGGGAGATACCTATATGGAAGCTAGAGACTTGTTAGAGCAAACCCTCAACCTTCTGGAATCCTCTCGTCCAGTCGAACTAGAGCCTAGTCAAGTTGCCCAAGAACTTGCTTATCTGATTGAAGAAGATAAGGTCCAGCAGATTGATACCAAAATCTTTGATAATAGCCTCTTTTTTGCTGAGGAAGGCATCCGCAGTCACTTGGTTCGTATCCTTGAAAAAGGAAAACAGAAGAGCCAGGATTTAAAAACCATTCAAAAACATATCACTACTGTCGAGGAAGAGCTGGGAATTGAGTATGATAGTATTCAAAAACAAGCTATCTGCGATGCTATCCAGAACAAGATCTTTATCCTGACAGGTGGACCTGGTACTGGTAAGACAACTGTTATCAATGGTATCATCGCTGTATATGCCCTTTTAGAAGGACTTGACCTCAGGAAAAAAAGCAATCTGCCGATTCTTCTTACTGCTCCAACTGGTCGAGCTGCTCGACGTATGAATGAATTGACAGGTCTACCAAGCGCTACCATTCACCGCCACCTGGGCATGACTGGAGACGATGACACCAGCCATCTAGAAGATTATCTGGATGCTGACTTTATCATCGTGGATGAATTCTCCATGGTAGATACTTGGCTGGCCAACCAGCTCTTCTCCAACATCTCTTCAAACAGTAAAATTCTCATCGTGGGTGATAGCGACCAGCTGCCTTCTGTCAGTCCTGGTCAAGTCCTAGCAGATTTACTCCAGATACCAACCATCCCTCAAACACGTTTGGAAAGAATCTACCGTCAGAGCGAAGAATCAACCATCGTCACTCTTGCAAGTCAGATTCGCCAGGGAATATTACCTGCAGATTTTACCCAGAAAAAAGCAGACCGCTCCTACTTTGAAATCGCTAGTAACCATATACCTGCTAGCATTGAAAAAATCCTAGGTGCTGCTATCAGAAGTGGCATTCCTGCTCGCGACATTCAGGTTCTTGCCCCTATGTACCGTGGAACTGCTGGTATTGATGCCATCAACCAGCTCATGCAAGACCTACTCAATCCTCCACAAAAAGACCAGCTTAGCTTTGAAGCTCCTCAGTGTCACTATCGAACAGGAGATAAGGTTATTCACCTAGTCAACGATGCAGAGGTCAATGTCTTTAACGGAGACTTAGGCTATATCACAGACTTGATTCCAGGAAAATACACCGAGTCCAAGCAAGATGAAATGATGATTGATTTTGACGGCAATGAGGTCTCCTATCCTCGAAATGAATGGTACAAGATTCGCTTAGCCTATGCCATGAGTATCCACAAGTCTCAGGGTAGCGAGTTTCCCGTCGTTATTCTGCCTATTACCAGTGCAAGCAAGCGCATGTTAGAGCGTAATCTCATCTACACTGCCATCACTCGAGCCAAAAGCAAACTTATCTTACTAGGTGAATTACAGGCCTTTGACTATGCAACTCAGCACATCGGAACAGCTCGTAAGACCTATTTGATTGAGCGTTTCAGCGACTTAATAGAATCAACTGATGGAACTAGTAAATCAGCTACTGAAGCTACACCAGTTACAGACACTGAACAATCCTACATCCTAACCGAGGACAACTGGTCTAGTATCCCAGCCATGATTGGGATTAGCCAAGATGACCTGCAGGAGTTTTTCGGAAAATAAAGCATAAGAAAACCCACCTAATCAGGTGGGATTTTTGTTTATTAAGATTATTTAACTGTTGCTGTGCTTGTAATCAACTCAACAGCTTTTTTGATTGTGATATCGTGTTTCAACATATCAGCTGAAAGCAAGCTTTGTACTTGAGCGACTTCCATATTGTAGTCTGCTGCCAATTGCTCGATTTCTTTTTGGATTTCTTCTTCTGAAGCATCAAATCCTTCAGCTTTGGCAACTGCTTCGATAACAAGGTTAGTCTTGGTACGTGACTCAGCTTCTGCTTCGTATTGTTTGTGAAGATCTTCTTGAGTAGTTCCAGTGATTTGGAAGTACATGTCAGGGTTGATACCTTGACGTTGCAAGTTTCCGAGGAATTCATTTACTGAACGGTGAACTTCTTCGTGGATCATTTCTTCTGGAAGTTCTACGATTTCAGCGTTTTCTACAGCTTTATCAATTGCTGCACCTTCAACTGCATCTTTGTATGCTTCTTCTTTAGCAGCAGCCAATTCGTTGCGGTATTTTTCTTTCAATTCAGCAAGTGTTTCAACTTCTTCGTCGATGTCTTTTGCAAGTTCATCGTCAAGAGCTGGAACTTCTTTAGCTTTTACTTCGTGGATAGTTGTCACGAATTTAGCTTCTTTACCAGCAAGGTCTTCTGCTTGATAGTCTTCTGGGAATGTTACGATAACATCAACAGTTTCACCAGCTGAATGACCTACCAATTGGTCTTCGAAACCAGGGATAAATTGACCTGAACCAAGTCCAAGTGAGAAGTTTTCACCTTTTCCACCGTCAAATTCAACACCGTCAATAGAACCAACAAAGTCGATGACAACAGTGTCGCCGTTTTCAGCAGCAGCTTCTTTGATAACCAATTCAGCTAAGTTGTTGCGTTCACGTTCGATACGCTCTTCAACGTCAGCATCAGTTACTTCTTTTTCAAGATCTACTGATACTTCAAGGTTTTTGTAGTCACCCAATTTTACTTCAGGTTTTGTAACAACTTCAGCAGTGATAACCCAGTCTTGACCTTTTTCCATTGAAGTTACATCAATTTTTGGTTGTGCAACGACTTCAAGACCAGCTTCTTTTACAGCTGCTTCATAAGCGTTTGGCAAAAGAGCATTCATAACGTCTTGATAAAGTGACTCTTCACCAAATTTTTTATCGAAGATAGGGCGTGGAAGGTGACCTTTACGGAAACCTGGAACATTAAGAGATTTCTTCACTGAGTTGAAGACACGGTCCAATTCTGGTTTGATTTGGTCTTGAGAGATAGTGAAAGTCAAGACACCACGATTTGTTTCTTTGTTTTCAAATGATACAGACATTCTGTCATTTCTCCTTAAAATTTTTTTAAATACAGTCTATTATAACATTTTCTATAAATAAAATCTAGAGTAATGCAGACAAATCTGGCTAAAACACATTTTGGGTGATTTGGCGCGTACTATTCTAGGTTCAATCCATTATATAAAAAGAAGACAAACATTCTTAAAATGTTTGCCCTCTTAATGCTATAGACTCGATCATCTAGTCCAAAGTAATTTCAATAGGATTAAATATTTATTCTAATCTTCCTTTTTCTTACGAGCTACAAGTCCAAATCCACTCATTACTCCAAGAAGTCCAAGTGCTGCTAAGCTAGTACGATCTTCAGTACCAGTATTTGGCAACTGAGGAGTATTTTCTTTTGCAGAGGTTGGTTTCTCTGGAGCTACTGGTTTCTCTGGAGTCACTGGTTTCTCTGGAGTTACTGGTTTCTCTGGAGTTACTGGTTTCTCTGGAGTTACTGGTACGTAAATGATTGGAGTATCATCACCTGGATTTGTTGGAAGGTTTGGAAGCTCCTTACCTGGTTCTACTGGTTGACCTGGCTTGCTTGGATCTTTTGGATCTGGCAAGTATGGTTTGTAGCCTGGGACATTTGGCACAACTGGTTTACTTGGTTTAGTTGGATCTGTTGGATCATTTGGATATTTCACATCTGGTGTTGATGGGAAGTTTGGATCATTTGGTTTCTCTGGTTTTGGAACCAAGTTTCCAAGTGGTTTGTAAGTTACAGTTTCTTCAAGATTTTCTTGAGTGACTGTCTTAGAATCAACATTTGCTTTATCCGCATAGTAACCTGTCAATCCTGGTGTTGGAACTGCATCATAGTTAGCCTTATTCGCTGTCCATGTTGCATCAGGGTTAAGAACTTTACCTGTAACTTTATCAAGATTTAAGGTACGTGTCCATTGTGCATTTTGAACATTGTCAGCTGGGGCAGTTGCCTTACCGTCTGATACCACATAATGAACAGTTGACGTTACATCCTTCTTCCATTGATCTGTCGCAGGGTATTTAGGACTGTTTGGATCATTTGGATTGATTGGATCTGTTGGATTGTGTGGATCGTTTGGTCCAACTGGAGTTTCACCGTGTTTCAAGGTTACTGTCCAAGTTTGATCAACAGATGCATCTGTGTCATAAGTAGCTCCTGCTGGGAACTCATCGCTTACAAGAACGTATCCACGATCTTCATAGTACTTAATCTTAGCTGCAGTTGAGTAGTCAATAGCTTCACCAGATTTACCACCTACTTGATCATTTTCAAGTGTTTCACCAGTATTTTGGTCTACATACTTGATAATAGCTTTTTGTTCTGCCTTACGGTAGACAACAGGTGTATCTTCTCCTGGTTTGTTAGGAGTTACACTTGGAGTGTC
>NZ_KV807812.1:0-406 GCF_001812125.1 Streptococcus sp. HMSC071D03 | reverse complement strand
AGTCTGGCTAGATATTATTTAACAGAATGTAGAGGAATCTCAGAAGAAATCGTACAAAAGATGATTCAACAAGGTTTGATAGCACAAGCCAGTTGGAAAACAAATGAAACTGTTGAACCTGTTATTGTTTTTAAAAGTTTTGATCATCGTCACAAACTGCAGGCAGCAAGCTTACAAGGGATTTATAAGAATCACTCTCTTCCTAGAGAAAGGTTAAAAACGATTTTAAAAGGAAGCCATGGACATGTTGGAATATCCTTTGACATTGGTAAACCAAATAGACTGGTCTTTTGTGAATCGTTCATCGACTTGATGAGCTATTACGAACTTCATCAACAAAATCTATCTGATGTTCGTTTGGTATCTATGGAGGGATTAAAAAGGTCTGTTGTTGCTTATCAAACTT
>NZ_KV807811.1:2633-3121 GCF_001812125.1 Streptococcus sp. HMSC071D03 | reverse complement strand
GGTGATAATCGCTCCAGTTTCTGCTTCAGCATCTGTCCTTCTTTCTCGATCTTCCTGTTTTTGATGAAGGTTAGAAGCACTATTGTATGGATCTGTTCCCTGCAGCATCTCATCAGAATTGGAAATACCATCACCATCCAAATCACGATCCCTCTCATCTTTTCGGTTATACTGATAATTTTTTTCATATGGATTATCTAGTGTCTCTTGCGAATCTTTGACTTGTAATTTTTCAAATTCTTCTCGAACATTGGCAATAGTTTGTTCAACTTTTTCTGATAAATCATTCACTTCTTTTTGCCATTTTTCTACAAGAGCTACTTGTTCTTGAGGCGAATCTCTAACTCCTAACTTCTCAAACCAAGCAGATAAATTGACTACCTCAACACTATCCATTCCATCAAAAGAAATAAATCCTAGACGACTATCCTGACTACTATCTGTAAATCCGATGGGACTGTTTTTTAAATCTCCATAAGGGAGTTGAG
>NZ_KV807811.1:2279-2533 GCF_001812125.1 Streptococcus sp. HMSC071D03 | reverse complement strand
TCACCAATATTGTAACGGATACCATCCTGAATCAGTTCACCATCAGGGCTGTATAAAGTAAATTGAACCTTTGTAAAAGGAGTATAAGAAGCACCTTCTACCTGGTTCATTCGATCACTTACACTTGCATGATGCTTTTCGTAATAGATATTATTCTGCTTATATAGCTCTGTTGCAAAAGACTGATAATCAACTAACTCTGTTTCACTAAAAAGTAAACTTGGCCCACCATCATGCTTTTCTGCCCATTGAAG
>NZ_KV807811.1:1813-2179 GCF_001812125.1 Streptococcus sp. HMSC071D03 | reverse complement strand
CTTTTACTTTCATCAAAGAAGCAGGAACTCCAATCCCATCAATATCTCTTAGCGCAAGCAACAAATCTTTATCCTCAGACATGATTGCTTGAGATAAATCAATACGATTGAATTTTTCAATTTGAGATAAATCATCAAAATAGAAAGAACCTGCATCAATAATTGCTTCAAAGTCAGGTAACACTTGTAGTTTTTCAAATGCTGCTCCCCTATTAGCAATCATAATATTATCAAATCTCCCTCTTCCCTCCACAAAATCAAGTAGTGTTTGTTCTGGGGTTTGGTCATCTTTTATTGGCGCAATTCCTGTAAGGTGCATGAAATTCTCTTTATAAAAAGAAACAGATACTACTTTAATATCTTCTT
>NZ_KV807811.1:635-1713 GCF_001812125.1 Streptococcus sp. HMSC071D03 | reverse complement strand
GCTGTCTGTTGCAATTGAGGTGCATAACGATTCAACTTTCGTAATTCATTTGCTTTAATTGGGTGATAATTCTGTTTATAAATTGACTTATCCGCATCCAATATAGTAAAATGAAGTAAAGATTGAGACTGAGTTTGGTTCGGTGACGAGCCATCCAAAGGTTGCGATTGTTTCGCTTCAGGTAGAGGTGCTGCCTTCTGAGAAATCTCAGAAAAATCCCCGAATTCGTTCTCAGTCTTCTTTGTTTGCTCTTGAGAAGTCTCAAGAGCTTTTTCTGTGCTCTGAATTTCTTCTTGCGCTTCATAAGTATCTCCAACAGAATCGGAAGGCTTTTCATAGATTACCGTTTTATCTCCATCAATGACCATCTGTTTTTTAGGTTCTACTGAGAAGCTAATATTATGCCAGTTCTGCCTCAGCCATTCTGCATCTTTGGGAGATAAATGACTAGTGTCTATGTTCAATTCAGAACTCTGATCATATTGCTTTTTTTGTTTGGACAACAAGTTGTTTACCACCTCTCTTTCCTCCTTCGTATTAGGGAGATATTGAGATGATTGTTCAAATTTTCCTTCTTCTGTCAGTTCTAAAGCTACTTGACGTAGCCCTTTTACAAAGTAGATATTTGGATGTTTAGCCCATTGTTTGACCTCTCCAGAATCAATTATATTCTGTGCTTCTGGTTGAATAACGAATCCGTCATCTTTTTTAGGACTACTTGGTACATCCTCTGCTTCATACTTAGTTTCATTCTCGTACGATTCCGACATACTATCTTTTCTCCCTCTTTCTTGATTAATGATTGTTTGATATTCTTGACGGACTTCTTCCTTTGTCAATTGCCTATCTGACACAAAAGCTTTTACATCATCTGCAGTTAGCTCTTGCGCTTTTGTAAGAGCTATTTCCTTCTCAAAAAAGCCCTGGTAATGCCAGGACTTTTCATCTGCTGTGTAAACATGCGCCAGCTCCGTAGGAGCTTCATTCCCCCTCTTCAGAAAGTCATTCCAATCTTCCTTCTCCTGGTCTCTCTGAAGGATAGGGGGAATCGCAATCTGTACTGGAATCCCCTTTTCCT
>NZ_KV807811.1:0-535 GCF_001812125.1 Streptococcus sp. HMSC071D03 | reverse complement strand
ATAAATTTATGACCAGCCATATCATTATCTACAGCCAAGGTAATCATATCCTGATGCTGACCGTCTTTAAAATAGTTCGTTGTCCTAGCGACTACTTCTAGAGCTTTCCCGGTATTATGATTGACTTGATAGGATTTATCATTTATCTCTGCATACAATTCCATAAACCGTCTACTAATGATTCCTTCTTTTACTCCATCCATAGCTACTAAGCGGACATCCTGAAGACTATCTTTATGAAGCTCATAGTAGCTCATTAGATCGATTGGAGCTTCCGCAAATACTAAACGTTTAGGATTCCCAATATCAATTGAAAAGCCTAGTTGTCCGTCTGAATTTCTCATAATTTGTTTTAAGCGCCCACGTTCAGGATAGTATTCCCGATTCTCTACTATTCCCTGAAGACTCGCTCCAGCTAAAAAGCCTGTGTTATCTTTATACTTAAAGACAATCACAGGCTCAAAATAGTCTCCTTTTTTTCGGATTGCTTCCGCTATACTGCCTTGGCTAATAAAGAAGTTAATCGTATCATCTG
>NZ_KV807810.1:9657-10264 GCF_001812125.1 Streptococcus sp. HMSC071D03 | reverse complement strand
TATGTAGTAATTGCTGGACTTCTTTAGCATCTGCCGTTGCCATAAATTTATTCCAGTCTGTATCACCAGTAAAGACTACATTCTCTCCTCTGGCTTGATAAATTTCAACTGCTTTAGAGCCCACCAGAAAGAGGCCTTTTAAGATGATTTCTCCTGTCACAAGAGTTGCCCGTCCTAATTGGGCTACCACTTGTTCTTGTTCCATTTTAGCTCACCTCTTCAATTTTGAAATAAAGATCTTTCAATTGAGTAGCTTGAGAGTCTTTCGCAAGAATCTGTTGTTTCAACTCATCAATCCTATTTTGACACTGAGCAATTTCCTCATTGGCTTCCATGATAAAATCTTCGTTAGATTTGATTTTATTTTTAATAGATTGCTTATAAGTAACCGTCTGAGCCTCAAAGCTATCAATAACCTCTGAAGGCAAATTTACTGTAGTCGCATTAGAAAGAGAGAAGGAAGATTCAGCCTTTTGATCAGGAATCGTTTTATTCTCTTTCTGAGTAAATGTTGCAACAACTGGTACTACTTCTTCTGTAGCTGCATCTTGTGTATTTTCATCTTGTGAAGGCTCTACTCGTTCTTCCTCATTTTCATCTAATCTAC
>NZ_KV807810.1:8110-9557 GCF_001812125.1 Streptococcus sp. HMSC071D03 | reverse complement strand
GAGGCTTCTGAGAAACTAGCTCAGCAATTCTTTGTCGATTTCTGTCTGCTTCTTTCTTTAACGTTAGTTCTTCTAGTTCAGGCTCTGGTTGAGATTGGGTTTCTCGTTCGGCTGGTAAGGAGGTATTTTCTTTATGTTTTGCTAAAAAATGAAGAAAACCTTTCTTTTTCTTCCCAACACTCGTACCAAAATTTTCCAGCAACTGATCAATGATTCCAACAAAAGGTATTTCAAGACTTTCTTCTTGTAGGATTTCACCTTCAGAATTGAGAGAATAAAGTCGATAGATTCCATTTATTTTATTACTCTTCATTCGCTCATTGATGATTTCTAGCCTTGATAACAACTCATCTCGGTACTCAAAAGTTTCCTCTTGATTAGTCAGTTGATTGATAATTTTATACATGGTTCACTCCTTGGTTACTTGATTGTGATGGAAGAATGAGTTCCTTCATTTCCTGGTAGGATAAGCCACTTTCTTCTGATAGTGCCACAAAAAGCTGCGCTTCAAAATCTTTTTCTTGATTTATGTAATTCTTGATTTTTTCATCTGCTGCTTCTTTTTGTTGTTGTGCTTTTTTCTTATCTTTCCTAACTCTCTCAAGCTTAGCTTCAAGTTGTTCTATTTTTTTATTCATTCAATTCTCCTTATTGGTTACTACTGGTTGCGGTTGTTTGTTCAGAGGATGTAGGTGTTGTGGTTGATGTAGAGGATACTGGAGTCGAGCTTGAACTGCTAGTATCTGAATAGGTACCTATACTTTGCCCCTTTGCTTCAGTCAAGACGATAGGCTCAATTTTATTGACCAATAGTTTACCTGATTGTTCTACATAGGTCAATCGAATGGTAGCCTTAGTGATACCAGTAAGCCCCTTAGAATCTCGATTATCTTTTTCTGCTAAGGTTGTGCTAGAATATTGAATCTGAGCCAACGCAACTTTATGTGTTTTATCAATGTAGATAGAGCCTGATTCATAAGATTGGTCAACCACATACCCCTTATAGGTCTGGTTAACTGGCTTTTGTTCTTCTTGAATGGTTTCCTGATACATAGAATCGGTCATAAAAGGCTTATAACGTGGACGATTCTCTTCTAAATCCTTTTTGGTATAGTAAGCAATTAGAAAGTCCTCGACTTGCTGTTCAGTAAGAGATAGTTGTTCCTGTTGGTTCTCTTCTGTTTTTTGCTTCGCCTCTTCCTGAATTTGACTATTCTGTCTCAAATTCTGTTGTACTTGAGCAATAGAATAACCCAATACAATACATAAAACGGCAATGAATCCCATAAAGAGTCCCTTTACCATTTTGATTAACTTTTGATTATACATTCTTTTCCTTTCTTATCTAGGGGTAACAAAATAGATGCCTGATTGCGGTGTCAGGGTACGCCAATTCATTAGGTATAAACCAGTAAAGTTCATTTCTGACATTAAGAAGCTACCATCA
>NZ_KV807810.1:7232-8010 GCF_001812125.1 Streptococcus sp. HMSC071D03 | reverse complement strand
CTACCATCACTATTAACGTACTCACAGAATCCAAGGTGACCATAGATTGGTGATGCTCCAGCTACACCGTTCATGAATACAACTGCAGAACCTGGTTTAGGAGTCGTTGAAATTTCATATCCTTGAGCTTGACCACTATCAACCCATTGATTGGCATTTCCTAAATACGGATAAATTCCTATTCCAATCTGAGCAAAACGGTTATAGACATACCAAGTACAATTTCCTAGTGCATAGGCATTACCTGGATAACCTTGTCCCTCTAGAATTGCTTGATCGGTAGGTAGACCATAAGGTAGCTTATCTTTATATTCTGATGGAACTTGCTTGCTAGAAACACCTGTCGAACCTCCTCCTTTATTTTTTAAGAAATTCAACCATTGACGGGCTGCAGATTGCCGTTCTAATAGCTTGTTTCCTGGGACTCCTAACCAAGCGTTCAAAAAGTCCTCCGTAAGAGCTTCTACGGAGCCTGTTGAGGTTACAATTCTTCTGAATGCTGCACGTCTAGTTGGATCATCTTCCTCCAGAAGAAATTTTGTTTGGACTTCTGCAGACCAAATATCTCCATTCACAGATTTTGCAAAATTCCACAATGCAAGAGCACGAGGGCCAGTAAATTGACCAATCCCAATCCCGATATAGTGCAAACCGTTGACTAGATAACCTCTTTCATTTAGAGGCAAGGTAGGGTACATAGCTTGAAAGGCTCCCCAGTTACCAACTAGATTTTCTGCAGTTGGTTCTTTAGCAACTTTATCGAACTGATTATTGGTTA
>NZ_KV807810.1:6721-7132 GCF_001812125.1 Streptococcus sp. HMSC071D03 | reverse complement strand
TATTGGTTAGAAAGTCTGTTTCATAGCGTTTAAAGGTGATGGAACTCTCAATATCAAATCCTCCCAAAATGGCTGCGATTCCTTCATCTGTTGCTTCTGGTATATTTTTTTTGATTGCATCCGCAAAAGCTCTTGCACGTCTTCCTTTATCTCCAGATGTTTCAATATTACTGACAACAGATGTTGCTTGGGTATATTCTACACGCTGGAAGTAAAAACCGACATTGACATAAGTCCAGCTCTTCTTGATATTCCCATCTCTATCTTTCTTATTTGCACGATCAGGTTCTAGCTTTTGATAATAAACAGTTTGATTTCCTTCAGGTGCTACTTTCCCGATGATATCTCCAGATTTAACATGATCACCTGTTTTATAGCGAATCGTATCTACGTTCTTATACAGAAACTTGG
>NZ_KV807810.1:4642-6621 GCF_001812125.1 Streptococcus sp. HMSC071D03 | reverse complement strand
ATCGTATCTACGTTCTTATACAGAAACTTGGAATCCTGATCACTAATTTCTATGTCACTCCCCTTAACTTCAACTTTCCCATCTAAAACAGCTAACAGAGACTGACCTCCTGAGGCCTGCAAAACAGATCCATTAAAAACTTCCGTCTTCGTTTTATATCCAAAACGTTCAATAATCTGAAGCGGTGCTTGCGATTCAGGTTGTTCTTCTGTATAAAATGGATTATCTAGTTCTTGAAGCAACATATATTTTCCACTATCTCTAGCAATTTCTAAGAGCTCTTTATACTCCTCTAACTCGTCCTTATCAAGCTTATAGAGGTTATTTTTGGTATAAAGCTCTTCCATCGTTTTAAGATTGTCTTTATCCCCATTCAAATTCTTCCATAAGGTATCTAAGTAAAGTTTTCCACGATTCTGTTGTGAAAAATATTTATTCCCGTCTATACGAAGCTTATCTGAAATATCATCATACTTATAATTCAAGTACAAAAGCGGATCGTCAATTTTTGTCCAATAATCTACCTTGTCATTCGATTTTTCACGATCTAATTTTGAAAGATACAACCAGGTATTATTCATATCAAATTCATCTTGACGAGTAATTCCTGAACTACCGATACCAAGTATAGCCAGAAACAAAAGCAGACCAAAAGCAATCAGATAAGCCTTTAAGCTAAATGGATTTTTGATAATAGCTTGAAGCGGTTTAGAACCTACACGGTAGAACTTCCTCGCTTTCTTAGCAACTTTCCCTGTTTTAGAAGTAGCTAAGCGTTGCTTATAGGCCTTAATACGACGAGAGAGTTTTCCTTCCCAAGAAAATTCTCTTGGAGTTCGAGTGAAGCCTCTTCCTTTAGCCTTATTGTAAGCTCTATTTCCAAAGCTATAGCTCGATTTAACCATTCCTTGGCCAAGTGTACCACTATATTTCCCAATCGTTTTGATTCGTTTCCCTTGAATCTGAATATCCTGATACCGATATTTAGCTCGTGCTATATCTGATAGTGTATCATCCTGATGCGCAACAGAGCTAGCCTGTTGACTGGTTGATCGTTCTAGAGCCTGTTTAGTAGCACGGAGCAACTTCTTCTTGCGTGAACCACCAGTAGCCTCTTGAGCGACTTTAAAAGTCCTTTTAGAAGTTTTTTTCTCCAGTTTCGCCTTATCCAATTCCTGCTTAAGGAATGTCTGTTTTTTATTGTTTCTATCTAATTCCTGCTTAAGGAAAACCTGCTTTTTAATTTCCTCTGGACGAAGTACCTTTCCTTCTTTTCCAAGATTTCTTCCTTGTTTCTGGATATTCTTGTACTCTTTTTGGATTCTCTTATACTCTTTTTGTATTTTCTTGACCTTGTTCTTAGAAGCTCGAAATTGGCTTCGACTCTTCTTTACCAACTGACGTTTAGAGTAAGTCTGAGATTGTAACTTCGTAAGTTGTTTTGCGCTATCTTGTTGAACCGTTCGGTAATTCTTACGAACTTTTTCTAGCTTTCGATCTAACCTATGACCGATTGTTTTTGGTCTGCCTTTCTCCTGATCCATAGTGAGACTCCTAAGCGTCTGTTGCGACTAAGTTATATAACTTAGTATTCTTTGGTATTGGATTTTCAAATGGCACTACAACTGGCCCAGCTACGATTAAGCCAGTACCTTTAGCCTTTGGCCGCGATAAGTAGCGAATCTGTTTATCAGTCAGATTGACAATCTCTTTTAGGATAGCCAAATCTTGGGGTTTTTGTTTGAGTAAAATCATAAACTCACTATTTGAGAGCAATTTCCGACCTTCTTCAACAGCAGCTAGCGTTTCTACGTTCTGGGTGATTCCTGTTGGAATCGCACCATATTTCCGAATCCGTGAATACAACGTAGTAAAGAAGTCTGCTTGAGCCTTATTTTTAAATAGAATCTGCATCTCATCAAAGTAAACCCATGTAGTACATTTCCCTTGATTCTCTACAATTTGATTCCAGATATAAT
>NZ_KV807810.1:3318-4542 GCF_001812125.1 Streptococcus sp. HMSC071D03 | reverse complement strand
ACTTCTTCAGATTAAAGATAACAAAGCGATGATTAAGATCCACGTTTGTATTGTGAGCAAAAATATCCTGAGAACCAGTTGTATAGGTTTCTACCGCCAAAGCCAAATCTTGAGCTTCTGGCTCTGGTTGTTCCTTCAATACCTGATGCCACTCTTTTAGCGTTGGAGTAAAATAATCTGTCAAATAGCGCTCATAAGTCACACCTGTTACCCGGTCGATAATCCCAATCTGTGCATCTGTTACCTCAGATAGAATCGATTCAAATAATCCCATCAACAAGTTTGCTTTATCTCCAATCGGATCGTCATCCTCATCGTCCAAACGATCCAAGTCTGGTAAATCTAAAAGATTGATATGTGTTTTAGAACCAATCGAAATATCCACCATCTGAGCACCGAAAGCACGGCCAATATCAGAATATTCATCTTCGGGATCCACGATGATAACTCGGTCTTCTGGATATTTCAGTAAAGTTGGAATAACTTCTCCACCCTTTATTGTTGTAGATTTACCAGATCCTGAAGAACCTAACACAACTCCTGAACCCGTGTTCAAATCACGTTTTCGATCTAGTGTAATGATATTGTTTGATAACTGATTTTGACCATAGTAGCGAGCGAGTGAGCTTTCAGACTTCAAGTCCACGTTGGTAAAAGGAACTTGCGTAGCAATATTAGCTGTTGTCATCTTTCTCATGAAATTCTTCTTCACATTTACGAAGCATTCTCCAATAGGTAGAATCGTATTTAGAGCCTCTTCCTGGTAATAATAAAGATCTTCAAATTCTACCCCTAGCTTCCGTCCAGCACGCTTAATCTTCTGCTCATTACGTTGTAGTTCCTCCTGGCTATCTGCCTTAAAATACACTGCAATCAAACCAGAAAAGATTTTCTGATCATACTCAGTAATCTCATCTCGCCACTTCTTGGTAGCTTCTGAGATTTCTTGGTCACGACCAGCAACCACTGCATCATCAAAGATACCAGATTGAGCAGCCTTACGTTTAGAACGTAGCTTCCCAATTTCAGCATCTGTTTCTGCATCGTCAATCTTCTCTAAGATTTCAACATTCTCATAGGGTTCTGCATGAATAATAATAGCCAATTCAAATCCAAGTGTCGTTAAATCACGAATGAGACGATCAGACATCCAGTTAGGATATCGGTGAGCATAGAGTACCTTAGCCCAACTATCATCAATAATCATCCGTTTTTCTTGAAACT
>NZ_KV807810.1:1670-3218 GCF_001812125.1 Streptococcus sp. HMSC071D03 | reverse complement strand
GATCCAAACCATTCATTTCCTTAAATGTAATATCGGATTCCTGAAATTGCGTTCCCAGGGAAACTCCAATATCTTGTAGTAACAACTGAGCTTGTTTTCGATCATCAGCGTTCGTTGAAATGGTCACATACTTATGTACCTCAAAGTTGTTAGCGTGTGTCGTAAATCGCTCCTTGATCATCTCATTTAGCTCTTCACGATAGTCATCGTAGCCATCGTTTGTTTCCTCAAACAAGATATTCTGCAAGGAATTATCCGATACTCTACGGTTAATGACTAAGAGTTGATAGTTACTGCCCTCATCCAGTGAATTAAGAGCATCCATCGTTGTATCGATGATGCTCTCTTTTTCATCTTGTTGAGCTGTAGAGTAAGAAGCATCCCCCAGCATAAAGCTACGAGAATACTTCTCACGTGCAATGTGCATTAATCCATCTTCATGGAGCAGCGTATAATTGATGGTATTTTGTGTCGTAGGTTTCATCTGACGACGCAAGCGCTCAATTCTTTTCTTTTCTGCGTTTTCTAGTTTTTCTCTTTTGCTTTTGAATAAACTCATCTTTCGTATACATTCCTACCTTTCCAAATTCTGTCTCATAGGTTCGTTGTTGGATTCGGAAAAAGAAATTGATTTTTTCTTTAATCCGCATTCGCTTAGTCATTCCCGTACCGTACATTCCTCCAGGAACGACAAATAGAGCATCCCAAAGATAGATGTACCAATCAGGTAAACCAAAGAAGTAAATAGCAATTGTCCCTGAGACAGCTATTATTAAACACAGGTATAAAACAAACATTCTAATAGTTAGGCCAAATAGAATTGGCTTGTCCTCATTTTCAAATTCTCTTAAAAATTCTGATCCAATTTTTTTCAATTAGTTTCCTTTCATAAAACATAACATTTATCAATTCTAATTTCTCTAAACATGGATTATACTCCTAAAAGTTGCTTGGCTTTTCGACTAGAGCCAACCATTACAAAGATATAGATAACCCCCTTGGCAATTGAAGCAAAGGCCGTTCCCCAAGTACCATTGTCTGCAGTCGTAACCTTGAGAAGATCTGTTGCCACAATCGAATCATATACAACAGAAACAATAATTAGGATGACACCAATAAGGGCAGATGCTGCAAAGTATTTCAGGAAGTTAATCGTAACAGATCGCAACGAATCCATCATAAAGAACGCTACTAACAATGGAGCTATGGCTTTAAGCATATACAAATCCAAGTAACGTAGGAAAACAATAATCCCTAGAATAATGTTAGAAACTTTACCGACAATAAAACCAACAAATCCAATAATTTGTTTTTCAAACCAACCTTTTCCGCCAGAAATGTTTGAATCAATTGTCGTTGTGACTGTTGGTGTTACATGCGCAATTACCTTTACAATAATATTAAGTAATTCCAGAATGGCATCACAAATTTGAGATGAGGCAGAGATCATGATTAAGGCAAATAAATATTTCATTAAAGCCTCTAACCAGATCTTTTGGGTTAGCGAACCTCCCCTCGACTTGACCATTTGTGACCACGATGCCATTT
>NZ_KV807810.1:0-1570 GCF_001812125.1 Streptococcus sp. HMSC071D03 | reverse complement strand
AAAAAAGACCTAAAAGGATATACCCAATAGGTCTGACTGCATCAGCCATTATATTTACAGCTTGGTTTGTCGCAGAGCTGTAACTAGAAAGAGAGCTTGTCAGCTCTCTAATATCTAAATTCATAGGCTACTCCTAAAATTTTAGTTGAGACAGTGATGCAACAACTGCAGCCGCAATCCCAGCAGAAGCAACAGCTAAAAATGCACCATTAATCATAGAATCAGACCCATCATCTTGCCTTTGCTTATCTTTGTTCTTTCTTCCTTGAATATAATCGACCGCACCATTCCAGATCCAGATAAGACCTGTGATTGTTCCAACTACACCAAGACCCGTAATAATTTTTGTAATAATTTCCATTTTGTTTTACCTCTTTTAATTTCTTTTTTTATAACAAAAGGCACTGTAGAAATTTCTACAGTGCCAAACACAATACTATTTTTACAATTCATCAAATTCTTCACGATAAATCGTCCGAACAGTAGCTACTAGAAGAGTAAGTACTATCATAATGGTAGCTTCAATATGTGGATATGGGAAAAAACTAACTGCCCCTTTGGGAGCTTCAAACACTTGACCAGAAGTCATCCATGGTTCAGTGGACCACCCCATAATATTAGGATAGTACCATCCAAGAATAGCTGATAAAAATTTTTCACTGGATTCTTTAAAAAGATAGTGTATACCAGCTAACAATGCAAGTAACACAAGTGTCAGGCATATCTTTCCTATAATCCAGAATAAAAACATACCTACAGCAGACTTCACAACATTAATACACCAAAGAATGATATAAAAGGGAGCTGTAAAAATCCTAATAATTGCTACCCATAACCAGGAAAAATCACTCCCAAATTTCATAACTCTACTCCTCCACGATTTACCGTTATTATACCAAATAGCTTATTTTAAAGGTTCCTAGAGTATTCTAAGCCTCTTTTTTCTTACGCTTGCTGTAGAGCAAGCCTGTAGCAACACTTCCCATTGCTAGAGCAGCTAAAAGTAAATCTGCAGAATCCTTCTCCCCTGTCGAAGGCAAGCTTCGTTCTGGTTGAGTTACTGGTTTCTGCGGATTTTCTTCAGGAGTTTTTGGCTCTGGTTTTGGTTCCGGCTTTGGCTCTGGTTTTGGTTCTTCCTTTTTAGGTTCTTCTGGTTTTGGTTCTTCTGGAGTATGAGTCACAACCGTATTAGAAACAACCTCCACACCGTTAACAGTATGATAGTAAGTATTTTCTACTGTTCCTGACTGAATGCGTGTCATTTGTAGATATACTTCTGCTTGAAATTCTGATGTCTCTAAAATTGACTTCAAGAAAGTTTCATCAAAGCTAATATCTACTTTACCTTTAGCCTTGTCTACTACCTGACTTGTGAACTTAGTTAATTCATCACCAACTTTGAATTTTTGGCCGTCACTTGTTTCAAAATCTACAGCAGTAAACACTTGATAGACACTCTGATAATCATCATGTGTTTCATCATAGTCGTCGCTAAATTTATACTCAAATAACTGTTCTGAGCGATCTTTTGGCACTAGGGAACCAACTAATTTGTAATTAAATGTTTGAT
>NZ_KV807809.1:0-230 GCF_001812125.1 Streptococcus sp. HMSC071D03 | reverse complement strand
GCAACTAGCTTTATTCTCATGATGGGATATACTGCTGGTCAACATTCTACTGCTAAACAAAGTCGCAAAGAGATTGAATTGGCTGCAGCTAAACTTGTGGAAGATAAACAAGCAGAAGATAAAGCCAGTATTTTGTCATCGGATACTGTAAAAGAATTTTTGACACAGTACTATACGAAAGAAAAGCTCGGAGAAAATAATACACGCATTCAACCTTATATGACTGAATC
>NZ_KV807808.1:0-393 GCF_001812125.1 Streptococcus sp. HMSC071D03 | reverse complement strand
GCTTATCAACGTAAACACGCAAAAGGTGGACGAAAACCCAAATTAAGCCTAGAAGACCTCCTCATGGCTACTCTTCAATATATGCGAGAATACCGCACTTATGAACAAATCGCGGCTGATTTTGGCATTCACGAAAGCAACTTAATCCGTCGGAGTCAATGGGTTGAAGCAACTCTTATTCAAAGTGGTTTTACGATTTCAAAAACTCATCTTAGTGCTGAGGATACGGTGATTGTGGATGCAACAGAGGTAAAAATAAATCGTCCTAAAAAAATCAACTAGCCAATTATTCTGGTAAAAAGAAATATCATGCTATGAAGGCTCAAGCGATTGTCACAAGGCAAGGGAGAATTGTTTCATTGGATATCGCTGTGAACTATTGCCACGATATGA
>NZ_KV807807.1:42696-51096 GCF_001812125.1 Streptococcus sp. HMSC071D03 | reverse complement strand
GGGGATTTACCCACTACAGAAATTATAGAGCCATAATAGGAAGATAACTTGAAAAAATAAAATAGTTCAGTGAACTATTTTATCCCGAACCTTGAATCTCAAAAGTTCGGCCGTTGATTTAACAACGTTTTAAGCCCCTCGGATTTTATCCGAAGGGCTTTTTTTCTGTTCAGGGGGCAAAAATATTAAGAAATTATTTCACACATAAATTCCCTGTATTTTCACTATTCTAGGTGGAAATTCAAGATTTTTAAGCATATTTTTGGTATAATAATACCCAGGAAAAACTAGAGAAAAGAAGGAGGTAGAGATGGAAAAGTATTTATCGGTTACAACTTTGACCAAGTATTTAAAAATGAAATTCGATAAAGACCCCTATTTGGAACGGGTCTATTTAACTGGTCAAGTCTCTAACTTCCGTAAGCGTCCAACCCATCAGTATTTTTCTCTTAAGGATGACCGAGCAGTTATTCAGGCAACCATTTGGTCGGGGGTCTACCAACGTTTAGGTTTTGAACTGGAAGAAGGTATGAAGATCAATGTAGTTGGTCGTGTTCAAGTCTATGAACCAAGCGGAAGCTATTCGATTATTATTGAAAAAGCTGAACCAGATGGTGTTGGTGCATTGGCTATCCAATTTGAACAGCTTAAGAAGAAACTGGCAGAAGAAGGTCTTTTTCAAGAACACTTTAAACAATCTTTACCACAATTTTCAAAAAAAATAGGTGTGGTGACCAGTCGAAGTGGTGCTGTTATCCAAGATATCATCACTACAGTCAGTAGACGTTTCCCTGGTGTGGAAATTGTCCTATATCCTACTAAAGTTCAAGGTGAGGGTGCTGCAGAGGAGATTGCTCGTAACATTGCTAGAGCCAATGAACGAGATGACTTAGATGTTCTGATTATCGGCCGTGGTGGTGGATCCATTGAAGATCTTTGGGCCTTTAACGAAGAAATTGTAGTTCGAGCAATTTTTGAATCTCGTTTACCGATTATTTCGAGTGTAGGTCATGAAACGGATGTCACTCTGGCTGATTTTGTAGCTGATAAGAGAGCGGCAACGCCGACAGCTGCTGCTGAACTCGCTACACCAGTAACAAAGTTAGACCTATTGACCTATCTTCAGAATCAAGAGAAGCGGATGACTACAGCTGTTAAACATACTTTATCAAAGAAACAAGAAGCTTTGAGAATCCTCAGTCAATCGGTCATCTTCAGACAACCAGAGCGTTTATATGACGGTTATCTACAACGCTTGGATCAGTTACAGCTACGACTGAAGCAAGGACTGAATGCTGAATTGGTTCGAAATCAACAAAAGGTTCAAGAACAAATCCACCGTTTGGAACAATTATCACCAATCATCAAAATCCAGCGTTATCAGGATCGTATTTTCCAACTGCAAAAACTAATGCGTAGCCAGATGGCTGTGACCTATGATGCAAAAGTAGCAGAAGTAAAACGCCTATCAGAAGCTCTCCTTATGCTAGATACTAGTCGAATTGTAGCCAGAGGTTTTGCAATTGTCAAAAAAGGAGAAGTTGTAGTGGCTTCTGCGAAAGATTTGAAAGAAAATGACCAAGTATCACTGTTGATGCGGGACGGTCAGGTAGAATTAGAGGTTAAAGATGTCAAAACAAAAGAAATTTGAGGAAAATCTAGCAGAGCTTGAGACTATTGTTCAAAGCTTAGAAAATGGTGAAATTGCTTTAGAAGATGCTATTTCTGCTTTTCAAAAAGGAATGGTTCTTTCAAAAGAATTGCAAGCAACACTTGATAAAGCAGAAAAGACCTTGGTTAAAGTCATGCAAGAAGATGGAACAGAAAGCGAACTTCTATGAACAAGCAAGAAAAATTAGCTTTGGTCGAGTCAGCTCTTGAAGACTTTTATGGAGACCAACAATTTGCATCAAACTTGAGAGAAGCCGTTCTTTATTCCATACATGCAGGTGGTAAAAGGATTCGCCCATATCTACTTCTAGAAGTTTTGGAGTCTTTGCAAGTGTCTATCGCACCAGCCCATGCTCAAGTTGCAGCGGCACTAGAAATGATTCACACAGGTAGTTTGATTCATGATGATCTACCTGCTATGGATAATGATGATTTTCGTCGGGGGCGTTTGACCAACCATAAGGTGTATGGTGAAGCTCTAGCTATTTTAGCAGGGGATGCGCTTTTTTTGGATCCCTATGCTTTAATTGCTCAAGCTGATTTGCCGAGTCAAACAAAGGTTGATTTAATAGCTAATTTATCACTTGCTTCTGGAAGTATGGGGATGGTGGCTGGACAAGTTTTAGATATGGAAGGCGAAGGAAAACATTTGAATTTAGAGGAACTTCAGACTATCCATGCTAATAAGACTGGTAAACTTTTAGCCTTTCCTTTCCAAGCGGCTGGTATCATTGCTGGATTGGATGAAAAACTTCAGAAGCAGCTTAAAAAAGTTGGCGAGTTGATTGGGCTTGCTTTCCAAGTGAGAGATGATGTGCTTGATGTTACCGCTAGCTTTGAGGAAATCGGCAAAACACCCCAGAAAGATTTGCAAGCCGAGAAGTCAACCTATCCTGCATTGTTGGGATTAGACCAGGCGATAGCGTTTTGCAATCAAACCTTGGATCAAGCTAATGCGAAACTTGAAGAGATTAGCCAGGTTGTGATCTTTGACAAAGAACCAATTGTGAAAATAGTAGAAAGTTTGAGAATCAATGGCTAAGGAAAGAGTAGATGTATTAGCTTACAAACAAGGTTTATTTGAAACGAGAGAACAAGCCAAACGAGGTGTTATGGCTGGTTTGGTAGTCGCTGTTATAAATGGCGAACGATTTGATAAACCAGGAGAAAAAATTCCTGACGATACAGAGTTGAAACTCAAGGGCGAGAAACTTAAGTATGTCAGTCGTGGTGGCTTGAAACTTGAGAAGGCGCTAGATATTTTTGATCTATCAGTTGAGGGACAAACGACCATTGATATCGGAGCTTCAACTGGAGGTTTTACGGATGTCATGTTGCAAAATGGTGCTAAACAAGTTTTTGCAGTTGATGTTGGTACTAACCAACTGGCATGGAAATTACGCCAAGACCCTCGTGTTGTCAGTATGGAGCAGTTTAATTTCCGTTATGCTGAAAAGACCGACTTTAATCAGGAACCAAGTTTCGCAAGTATCGATGTCAGTTTTATTTCTCTAGGCCTTATTTTGCCAGCCTTACACCGTATTTTAGCCGATCAAGGTCAGGTTGTGGCTCTAGTTAAGCCTCAATTTGAGGCTGGTCGAGAACAGATTGGTAAAAATGGAATTATCAGAGATGCCAAGGTTCACCAAAATGTTTTAGAATCAGTTACTAAAATGGCAGTTGATGAAGGATTTTCAGTCTTAGGATTGGACTATTCTCCTATTCAAGGTGGTCATGGGAATATCGAGTTTTTAGCCTATTTGCGAAAAGAAGATCACGCAATCAATCAGGTTACTTCTGAAATAGAAAAAATAGTGGAGAAAGCACATAGAGAATTTAAAGATGAATAAAAAAGAGCGACTTGAGAAGATTAGAAGATTTGTTACAGATTATCAAATCGGCACACAGGAAGAAATCGTTGAACACTTGAGAGAAGCTGGTATCTCTGCTACTCAAGCAACAGTCTCCCGAGATATTAAAGAATTAGGTATTGTAAAAATTCCATTGAAAGACAATACTTACATTTATGAATTACCAAAATCAATCGTTAGAAGCTTGCAATTGGCAGAAAACAATATTATTCATGCTGAACGCATGGGGAATATGATCAATTTGCAAGTTATTCCAGGGAATACTGTTTTCGTCAAGAGTCAGTTGTTGACTGTTTTTTCTGACCAAATTTTTAGCTGTATTGCTGATGATAATTCCATCTTGATGGTATTGAGAAGTGAAGAAACAGCCAAAGATATTTTTGAGCAAGTTAAAAATTGGTAGGATTATATGTTACTGGAAATTTCGATTAAAAATTTTGCTATCATCGAATCAATTTCTCTGAATTTTGAACAAGGGATGACAGTTTTAACTGGTGAAACAGGTGCGGGTAAATCAATCATTATTGATGCTATGAATATGATGTTAGGAGCTCGAGCTACAACAGAGGTTATTCGTCATGGGGCTCCCAAAGCAGAAATTGAAGGTCTTTTTTCAATTGAAAGTACTCGCGCGCTAGAAGAAATTTTTGATGAACAAGGATTAGAATTGAGTGATGAAATCATTATTCGTCGCGAAATTTTACAAAACGGTCGGAGCATCAGTCGTGTCAATGGACAGATGGTTAATCTTTCAGTATTAAGGACGATTGGTCAACAGCTAGTTGATATCCATGGTCAACATGACCAAGAGGAGTTAATGCGCCCACATCGACATATCCAGATGTTGGATGAGTTTGGGGACACTTCTTTCTTTGAATTAAAAGAAGCCTATCAGATGAGCTTTGATAACTATCGCCGTATGCGTAAGCAAGTGCTTGACATCAAAAAAAATCAGCAGGAACACAAGGCTCGTATTGAAATGTTGGAATTTCAGATTGCTGAGATTGAAGCAGCTAATTTGAAAACTGGTGAAGATATTGTCCTTAATCAAGAAAGAGACAAACTACTGAACCATAAACATATTGCCGATACTTTAACAAATGCTTATAGTATGCTTGATAATGAAGAATTTTCAAGCCTTGCAAATGTTCGTTCGGCCATGAATGATATGGAAAGTCTTGAAGAGTTTGATCCAGAGTATCGTGAGATTTCAAGCTCCCTTTCTGAATCCTATTATGTTCTAGAAGATATAACCAAGCGATTGGAATCCATTATCGATGATTTAGATTTTGATGGTAATCGTCTGATGCAGGTTGAAAGTCGACTAGATTTGATTCATACCATTACCCGTAAGTATGGTAGTAGTGTAGATGATGTCCTTGAATACTTTGCCAAGATTACAGACGAATACAATCTTCTAACAGGAAATAATCTATCTTCTGAAGATATGGAAATCGAACTCAAGAAACTTGAAAAAAATCTTGTGGACCTAGCAGGTCAAGTTGCTCAGGCTCGCCATAAAATAGCGCAGGACTTAGAAGCTGAAATCAAGCAAGAATTGCAAGACCTTTACATGGAGAAAGCACAATTTCAAGTTCGTTTTAGTCAAGGAAAATTCAGTCGTGAAGGTAATGAGAGTGTTGAGTTTTACATTTCAACCAATCCTGGAGAAGATTTTAAACCTTTAGTAAAAGTAGCTTCTGGTGGAGAGTTGTCTCGTCTCATGCTAGCCATTAAGTCTGCCTTTTCTCGAAAAGAAGGCAAGACTAGCATTGTCTTTGATGAAGTAGATACGGGAGTTTCAGGTCGTGTAGCTCAAGCCATCGCACAAAAAATTCACAAAATTGGACAGCACGGTCAAGTATTAGCTATTTCTCACCTTCCTCAAGTTATTGCGATTGCAGATTATCAGTTCTTCATCGAAAAGATTAGCAATGAATATTCGACCGTTTCAACAGTTCGCTTGCTGACAGTTGAAGAAAGAATTGAAGAAGTCGCTAAGATGTTGGCTGGGGAGAATGTGACGGAAGCAGCATTGAATCAAGCGAGAGAATTATTACAAAGTAAGGAGAAATAAATGACAGACTATTATGTAATTGGTGATGTCCACGGAAAAGCTGGAATGTTAGAAGACTTACTTAAAACATGGGATGGCGAGACTCAATTGCTCTTTCTTGGAGATTTGATTGATAGAGGAGAAGATAGCCGCCGTGTTCTTGAAATGGTCAAGGATTTGGTTGATAACCAAGGTGCTATCTGCTTATCTGGGAACCACGAGTATATGTTTTTAACTTGGTTAGACAATCCAGAAGAGAGTTACGATCACTACCGTAGAAATGGTGGGGATACAACCATTAATTCCATTTTAGGCCGTCCACTAGATGCACCAGTAGATGGAGTAGCAGATGCAAAGCGTGTTGAGACAGAAGCAGCAGACTTAGTGGAGTTTATCCGTCAGATGCCTTTTGTCATTGAAACAGATAAGTATATCTTTGTTCATGCCGGTATTGATTTGACTTTGGATGATTGGCATGATACTACCGATTATAAGAAGGTATGGCTCAGAAAACCATTCCACGAAGCCGAAAATCATACTGGGAAAACCATTGTCTTTGGTCACACACCAGTTTATGGCTTGTTACAGCAAGAGCGTGGTACAGCTGAGCTTTGGACTACAGAAGATGGTAAGATTGGGATGGACGGAGGAGCTGTCTATGGTGGTGTCCTTCACGGGATTGTCTTTACAGATCGAGGAATGACAGAACACCACTTTATCGAAAATGACGGCTTTGTTGCTGAAGATTAGTACTCCTAGCAGGGTATGGTCTTGTCAAAATGTTAAAAACAATTTATAATAAATAGATACCCTGAAAGGAAGAGAATCATGAACTTAGAAGAATTGAAAAAACGACAGGAGAAGATCCGTAACTTCTCTATTATTGCTCATATTGACCATGGGAAGTCAACCCTAGCAGATCGCATTTTGGAAAAGACAGAGACGGTTTCAAGTCGTGAAATGCAAGCTCAGCTTTTGGATAGCATGGATCTAGAACGGGAACGTGGGATTACCATTAAGTTGAATGCCATCGAGCTGAATTATACTGCAAAAGATGGGGAAACTTATATTTTCCATTTGATTGACACGCCGGGGCACGTGGACTTTACCTATGAAGTTTCACGTTCGCTAGCTGCCTGTGAGGGAGCGATTTTGGTGGTCGATGCCGCTCAAGGTATTGAGGCTCAAACCCTTGCCAATGTGTATCTAGCCTTGGACAATGATTTGGAAATCATGCCAGTCATTAACAAAATTGACCTACCAGCTGCAGATCCTGAGCGCGTGCGTACAGAGATTGAAGATGTCATTGGTTTGGATGCCAGCGAAGCAGTCTTAGCATCAGCTAAAGCTGGTATTGGTATCGAAGAAATTCTCGAGCAAATCGTGGAAAAAGTGCCAGCACCAACGGGTGATGTGACGGCGCCACTTAAGGCCTTGATTTTCGACTCAGTTTACGATGCTTACCGTGGGGTTATCCTCCAAGTGCGTGTCATGGACGGAGTGGTCAAACCTGGTGATAAGATTCAGCTCATGAGCAATGGTAAGACCTTTGATGTGACCGAAGTCGGTATTTTTACACCAAAAGCAGTTGGTCGTGATTTCCTTGCGACTGGTGACGTTGGTTATATTGCAGCTTCTATCAAGACGGTTCAGGACACTCGTGTGGGTGATACCGTTACCTTGGCAACCAATCCTGCGGCAGAGCCCTTACATGGCTACAAGCAGATGAATCCTATGGTCTTTGCGGGTCTCTATCCAATTGAGTCAAACAAGTACAATGACCTACGTGAAGCACTTGAAAAATTGCAACTGAATGATGCTAGTCTTCAGTTTGAACCAGAAACATCTCAGGCACTTGGATTTGGTTTCCGTTGTGGTTTCCTTGGACTTCTCCATATGGATGTAATCCAAGAACGTTTAGAGCGTGAATTCAACATCGACCTCATCATGACAGCTCCGTCTGTTATCTATAAAGTCAATCTGACAGACGGCGAGTCTATGGATGTGTCTAACCCATCTGAGTTCCCAGACCCAACTAAGATTGCGACCATTGAAGAGCCTTATGTTAAAGCGCAAATCATGGTACCACAGGAGTTCGTCGGAGCAGTAATGGAATTGGCTCAGCGTAAGCGTGGTGACTTTGTGACGATGGACTATATTGATGACAATCGTGTCAATGTTATCTATCAAATTCCACTGGCTGAAATCGTCTTCGACTTCTTTGATAAGCTTAAGTCTTCGACACGTGGTTACGCTAGCTTTGACTACGAATTGTCAGAGTATCGTCCATCTAAGCTGGTCAAAATGGACATCCTTCTCAATGGAGACAAGGTGGATGCTCTTAGCTTTATCGTTCACAAGGACTTTGCCTACGAACGTGGAAAACTCATCGTTGATAAGCTCAAGAAAATCATTCCTCGTCAACAATTTGAGGTGCCAATCCAAGCAGCAATTGGACATAAGATTGTGGCTCGTACAGATATCAAGGCCCTTCGTAAGAACGTTCTTGCCAAGTGTTATGGTGGTGACGTTTCACGTAAACGTAAACTTCTCGAAAAACAAAAAGCTGGTAAGAAACGCATGAAAGCCATCGGTTCTGTAGAAGTGCCTCAGGAAGCCTTCCTCAGCGTCTTGAGTATGGATGAAGAATAGTTGAGATCTCAAGAAAAAATAAGATAAATATAAAATAATGATTTTTTAAGTGGCTGGGCAAAAAGTCAATTTTCTCCGAAAATGAAAAAAATATAACGCATAGTATCAAGGTTTTCAACACCTGATATTATGCGTTTTTCTGATTTTAAA
>NZ_KV807807.1:34993-42596 GCF_001812125.1 Streptococcus sp. HMSC071D03 | reverse complement strand
CACCTGATATTATGCGTTTTTCTGATTTTAAAGACTTTTTGCCCAGCCTCTTTTCTTAATGTTTGACAAACGCGCCAACCTCAAGTATAGCGGATTGAACTTAGAATAGCACACTATAGATTCTAAAACATTTTTAGAAATTGATTTGACTTTCCTAATCTCTTTGTTCATATCTTATTTCAATCAATTATATAAGTTTGGAAATCGACATTTTGGGGCAGAGGGATATTATGTGAGTACAGTTGGCCACAATGAAGCCACAATGAAGCCACAATAAGGAAATATATCCAAGATTAAAGAAATTATCCAGTGGATGATTTCTTCACGAGTATAAAACTTTGAGAACGAGTAAAGATGATATAGCACTAGATAAATTAAGTGTAAAAGAATATGAGGATCCCTTTAGGGAAAGTGGTAAGTAATACTCAAGCGTCTTTAAGAGGCAAGTGACGAGTCAAGAGCAATGAGGCTTGAACAACGTGAAAGCCAGCGTCTTTAGGCGCTGGCTGGTAATTTGGACTTATAGACCTAGTACAAACCACCCGTTTAACGGATGGTCATGATTTTTTGATTTTTGTAAATTTTTATTATACAATAAAACCAAATAAAAAGAAGGCGGTAACAATATGCTTAAGGCGAAAATTTTTTATGTATTTTTATTTTTGATCGTTGTCGAAACTACAGGCTTGTTGTTGTTGAAAAGAGGTCTCGAAATGGGTTATTTAGACACAGAAGCTATTATCCTCGCAATTTTTTCATTTGCTTTTTACAACCTATGTTCATTCGGTTGGGTCTACTTTACAATAAAAAACAATAAAAAATAAATAGACGTATTTTTAGTCAGAACCTCTCAAAAAACGCATTTTCTTGCACCTGCTCCGTAAATGTGTTATACGGATTCTGAGAAAAAGTGATAGTTTTCTAAGCCATGAGCAATGGAAAAGCACCAGCAGTGCGAATGCTGAGGCTTTTTTTGCGTGGTTGCGAACCACGTCCGGACCAGTGGCACTTAATCATCGCCTTTCTTATCTAGCCAGACAGAAGAAACTCAAATAGTATGTTCAGATGATTATGGTTATGTAAAAATTCCTAAATCATGGGTTCATTTCAAAGAAATTGAAGGTGGAGATGACATTCAGTACTGTGATGGCACGGATGTCAACATTGTAACTCTCAATACCTTTAAACCTGAGCAGTTTGCTATTAGTGAAAGCGAATACGCAGCGCTTGAAACTGTTCAAATTTCAACTAGCATTTATGAATCTAAACAGAAAAGTCAAGACTTCTCCAAGGTATGGGGGTCAAAATCAACTATCGGTGGCTATGAGGCCTAAGTAGTAAACTGTATTGCTAAGAATGGTAAATATTTAATTATCTGGTTTTTTAAATCCGATGATGGTAAGTTTAGATATGTTTCTCTTGAAGGTCTTCCAGAGGTATTAAAAAATATCCTTCCTATGGTGGAAGAAAGTTAGACCAATAAAAAGAGTTAAAATCGTGAAAACAGGAGTCATTCCTGTTTTTTGTTTTACTTATTAAGAAATTTATAAAAAATATGTTTGAAATTAGCAAATGTTTAAAACGTAAACAATAAAAATCGAACAAAATACAACAAAAAACATTGACAACGGTTTCATATAATGTTATACTTGTACCATAAAAGTTAAATATGAAGGGAGAAGGTCATGGGATTAGATCATTTCTTTGACAAAGACTTAGTCTTTTGCTTAGAAGCAGATAATCAAGAGCAACTTTTCGATCAAGTTGCAACCCTATTGGAAGAAAAGAAAGTTGTTACAGATACCTATCGATCGGCCTTGATTGAACGTGAAAAATCGTTCCCAACTGGTTTAGATATGGAGTTTTTAGGGAAGGATTTGCCTAACGTAGCTATCCCTCATACTGATACCATTCATAATCTAACTGAAAATGTTGTCGTGGTTCGTCTGGAAAAACCAGTAACATTCCACAATATGATTGCCCCTGATAAGGAAGTAGAAGTTTCATTGTTGTTCTTTATCATCAACAATTCAAGCTCAAGTCAAACAAATATTCTTGCACAGTTGATGGACTTCTTTACAGGCAATGGTCATCTTGAAGCGCTGTCTAAGATTAAGGAACCTGAAGCCTTGTTCCAATATATCTCAGAAGCGACTGCTTAATTTGTTAATAATTTTTATATAAAAACGGAGGAAATCCAAATGATTAAAATTCTTGCTGCTTGTGGTGCAGGTGTTAACTCAAGCCACCAAATTAAAAGTGCTCTTGAAGAAGAACTTTCTAACCGTGGGTACGATGTTCAATGTGATGCCGTTATGGTAAAAGATGTCAATGAAGACTTGATTAAAGGTTATGATATCTTCACACCAATCGCTGCTACTGATTTAGGTTTTGAACCAGGTATTCCAGTTGTTGAAGCAGGACCAATCTTGTTCCGTATTCCAGCTATGAGCGCTCCAGTCTATGATAATATTGAAGCAGCTATCAAAGAACATGGTCTAAGCTAATTATTAATTTGTAAATATTCCATAAAAATAAAGGGAGGAAAATTATGGATATCATTATCGAACTAGCCAATAAGCTGTTCAAACCTATCTTGGAAATGGGTGGACCGATCATCATGCTGATCATTTTGACACTATTGGCTCTACTTTTTGGAGTGAAATTCTCCAAAGCGCTTGAAGGTGGTATCAAACTTGCCATCGCTCTTACTGGTATCGGTGCTATCATCGGTATGTTAAATGGTGCTTTCTCAGCATCACTTGCAAAATTCGTTGAAAATACTGGTATTCAATTGAACATCACCGACGTTGGTTGGGCACCACTTGCTACAATCACTTGGGGTTCAGCTTGGACACTTTACTTCTTGCTTGTGATGTTGATCGTCAACATTGTCATGCTTGCAATGAAGAAAACTGATACACTTGACGTCGATATCTTTGATATCTGGCACTTGTCTATCACAGGTCTTTTGATTAAATGGTACGCTGACAACAATGGAGTTAGCCAAGGAGTTTCACTCTTCATCGCGACTGCAGCAGTTGTCCTTGTTGGGGTTCTTAAAATTATCAACTCTGACTTGATGAAACCAACATTTGATGACCTTCTTAACGCACCAAGTTCATCACCAATGACTTCAACTCACATGAACTACATGATGAACCCAGTTATCATGGTTTTGGATAAGATTTTTGATAAACTCTTCCCAGGTCTTGATAAATACGACTTTGACGCTGCTAAATTGAACAAGAGAATCGGTTTCTGGGGATCTAAATTCTTCATCGGTTTCATCCTTGGTATCGTTATCGGTTTGATGGGTACTCCACATCCGGTTGCAGGTGTTGAAGGGGCTGAAAAATGGGAATATGTAATTAAAGGTTGGTTGTCACTTGGTTTGACTGCCGGTGTCTGCTTGGAGCTCTTCTCATTGATCGGTTCATGGTTCATCGCAGCCGTAGAACCACTTTCACAAGGTATTACAAACGTTGCTACTAAACGTCTTCAAGGACGTAAATTCAACATCGGTCTTGACTGGCCATTCGTAGCTGGTCGTGCTGAAATCTGGGCTTGTGCTAACGTACTTGCACCAATCATGTTGATCGAAGCTGTGCTTCTTTCTAAAGTAGGAAATGGTATCTTGCCACTTGCTGGTATCATCGCTATGGGTGTAACTCCAGCTCTCTTGGTAGTTACTCGTGGTAAATTGCTCCGTATGATTATCTTTGGAACACTCTTGTTGCCACTCTTCCTTCTTTCAGGTACACTTATCGCACCATTTGCAACAGAACTTGCTAAAGGTGTCGGTGCCTTCCCAGAAGGTGTAAGCCAAACTCAGCTCATTACTCACTCAACACTTGAAGGACCAATCGAAAAACTTCTTGGTTGGACAATTGGTAACACTACAACAGGTGATATCAAAGCAATCCTTGGTGCTGTAGTATTCCTTGCTTTCTATATCGGTATCTTTGCTTGGTACAGAAAACAAATGATCAAACGTAATGAAGAATATGCAGCAAATGCAAAATAATTCGCTCCTAAAAATGTAAATTGTAAAAACTAGGTTGTCAGTTTCCAAGTATGGAGTCGGCAATCTAGTTTTTTTAGGGAAAAAATTAATGGAGGTAACCCTAGTGATTGAATTACAATCAGAACAGTTAAATGTACAATTTCAGACCTTTGGAGGTGCTCTTACCTCAATAAAAGACAAGGATGGAATTGAGTACTTGTGGCAAGGAGATCCAACTTACTGGAGCGGTCAAGCACCTGTTCTATTTCCAATTTGTGGATCTGTTAGAAATGATACTGTCCTATATGATCAAGAAGATGGTAGTCAAGTAAAAGGTAAAATCCCACGTCATGGTCTTGTACGGAAAAAAGATTTTGAATTAGTGGATCAAACGGATAACTCGGTTACTTTTGCTATTGAAGATGACCAAGAAATGTATGAAAATTATCCTTATCATTTTCGCTTAGAAATAACTTATACAGTTACTGGAAAGACAATCCATACTCAGTATCAAGTTACTAATAAGGAAACAGATAAAAAAATGCCATACTTTATTGGTGGACATCCTGGTTTTAACTGTCCTTTATTTGATGATGAAGCCTATGAAGATTACTATCTTGAATTTGAAAAATCTGAAACTTGCACGGTTCCAAAACCATTCCCAGAAACAGGGATGTTGGATTTTCAAGATAGAAGTGACTGGCTAAAAGCTCAAAAGGAATTGGATCTAAACTATGATTTCTTTAGCTATGATGCTGTGACTTTAGATGAATTAACCTCTCGCTCTGTTTCCTTACGGTCACGTAAGCATGATAAGGGATTAAAACTGGACTTTGAAGAGTTTCCAAACCTCATCGTTTGGTCAACGCTTAATAAAGGTCCTTTCCTTGCTCTGGAACCTTGGTCAGGTTTGTCAACTTCACTCGAAGAGGGCGATCATCTAGAAGATAAGAAAAATGTTCGAATCTTAAATCCAGCTCAAAGTGATCAAATTGGTTTTGATATAGAAATTTTCTAAAAAATAAACAAAAACAAACATAAACTGTTGACTTTTTAAAACAATAGTAGTATATTATGTTTAGAAAGAACAATTTGTGTTTGTTTTGACAAGTTATTCTTCCAATTTCTCCAAGGAGAAGTTACTAAGAGTGAATAGATGATTCATTCTTAATCTAAAATAGTCAACAAAACTACTAGTAACTATTTGGTGATGGTCATTTTCTTTCCAGAACCAAAAAATTTTTACTGGTCTATTATAAAAAAGGAGTATACAATATGTCTATTGTTATTGGTGCAGATGCTGCAGGTTTGAGATTGAAAGAAGTCGTTAAAGATTTCTTGGAAAAAGAAAACTTCCACGTTGTGGATGTTACAGCTGAAGGTCAAGACTTCGTTGATGTAACTCTTGCAGTTGCTGAAGAAGTTAAAAAAGAAGAACAAAACCTTGGTATTGTCATTGATGCTTATGGTGCAGGTCCATTTATGGTTGCAACTAAAATCAAAGGAATGGTTGCTGCAGAAGTATCTGACGAACGTTCAGCTTATATGACTCGTGGTCACAACAACTCACGTATGATTACTATGGGTGCTCAACTTGTTGGTGACGAATTGGCTAAGAACATTGCTAAAGGCTTTGTAAATGGTAAGTATGATGGCGGTCGTCACCAAATCCGTGTCGACATGTTGAATAAAATGTGCTAATTTTTATATTGAAAGAAAGGTAAGATAAAAATGAGAATTGCAATTGGATGTGACCACATCGTAACAAATGAAAAAATGGCGGTTTCAGAATTTTTGAAATCAAAAGGACATGAAGTCATCGACTTTGGTACTTATGACCACGCTCGTACACACTACCCAATTTTTGGTAAAAAAGTTGGTGAAGCAGTAGTTAGTGGCCAAGCTGATCTTGGTGTATGTATCTGTGGTACTGGTGTAGGTATCAATAACGCTGTTAACAAGGTTCCAGGTGTTCGTTCTGCTTTGGTTCGCGATATGACAACAGCTTTATATGCAAAAGAACAATTGAATGCCAACGTTATCGGATTTGGTGGTAAAATCACTGGTGAGTTGCTCATGTGTGATATCATTGAAGCTTTCATCAATGCTGAATACAAACCATCTGAAGAAAACAAAAAATTGATCGCTAAAATCCAACACGTTGAAACTCATAACGACCATCAAACGGATGCCAACTTCTTTACAGAATTCCTTGAAAAATGGGATCGTGGTGAATACCACGACTAAGAGGTGACTTATGATTTTAACAGTCACAATGAACCCATCCATTGATATTTCCTATCCTTTGGATGAATTAAAAATTGACACTGTCAACCGTGTTGTTGATGTTACGAAAACGGCTGGTGGTAAAGGTCTTAACGTTACTCGGGTCCTATCAGAATTTGGTGACTCTGTAGTCGCAACAGGACTTGTCGGTGGTAAACTTGGTGATTTTTTAGTAGAAAATATTGATGATAAAGTAAGCAAACGTTTCTTCTCTATTCAAGGTGAAACCCGTAACTGTATCGCAATTCTACATGGAGAAAACCAAACAGAAATCCTAGAAAAAGGTCCTGAAGTTCAAGAAAAAGAAGGTCAAGATTTCTTGGCTCATTTCAAAGAACTTTTAGAGACTGTAGAGGTAGTAGCCATTTCAGGTAGTCTGCCAGCTGGTCTTCCAGTTGATTACTATGCGAGCTTGGTAGAACTTGCTAATCAAGCTGGTAAGCCTGTTGTTTTGGACTGTTCAGGCGCTGCACTTCAGGCAGTTCTTGAGTCTTCACATAAACCAACAGTCATCAAACCAAATAATGAAGAATTATCTCAACTTTTAAGAAGAGAAATTTCTAAAGATTTGGATGAGCTAAAAGCTGTTCTTCAAGAACCCCTATTTGAAGGAATCGAGTGGATTATCGTTTCCTTAGGTGCTAACGGAGCATTCGCTAAACACGGTAACACTTTCTACAAAGTAGATATTCCAAGAATTCAAGTAGTAAATCCAGTAGGTTCTGGCGATTCTACAGTGGCAGGTATTGCTTCAGGTCTTTTCCATAAAGAAACGGATCAAGAACTGTTGATAAAGGCAAATGTCCTTGGTATGCTTAATGCTCAAGAAAAAATGACCGGTCATGTCAATATGGCCAACTATCAAGGTCTCTATGACCAATTAATTGTAAAAGAGGTATAAAATGGTTTTCACAGAAAATAAACGCGCTTGTATGCAAAAACTCTCTGATGAGAATGGTATCATCTCAGCTCTTGCTTTTGACCAACGTGGTGCTTTGAAACGCCTTATGGCTCAATACCAAACAGAAGAGCCAACAGTAGCTCAAATGGAAGAACTTAAAGTATTGGTAGCGGATGAATTGACAAAATACGCTTCATCTATGCTTCTTGACCCTGAGTATGGACTTCCAGCGACTAAAGCTCTTGATCCAAAAGCTGGTCTTCTCCTTGCTTATGAGAAAACTGGATACGACACAACAAGCACTAAACGTTTGCCAGACTGCTTGGATGTTTGGTCTGCAAAACGTATCAAGGAACAAGGTGCAGATGCTGTTAAGTTCTTGCTTTACTATGACGTAGATAGCTCTGACG
>NZ_KV807807.1:34620-34893 GCF_001812125.1 Streptococcus sp. HMSC071D03 | reverse complement strand
TGCTTTACTATGACGTAGATAGCTCTGACGAACTTAACCAAGAAAAACAAGCTTACATCGAACGCATTGGTTCTGAGTGTGTGGCTGAAGATATTCCATTCTTCCTTGAAATTCTTGCTTACGACGAAAAGATTGCTGATGCAGGTTCTGCAGAATACGCTAAAGTAAAACCACACAAGGTTATCGGTGCTATGAAGGTCTTCTCTGACCCACGTTTCAATATCGATGTCTTGAAAGTGGAAGTTCCAGTTAACGTGAAATACGTTGAAGGCT
>NZ_KV807807.1:0-34520 GCF_001812125.1 Streptococcus sp. HMSC071D03 | reverse complement strand
GTGGACGTGCAACATGGGCTGGATCAGTTGAAGCCTACATCAAAGACGGTGAAGCAGCAGCTCGTGAGTGGTTGCGTACAACTGGATTTGAAAACATTGACGAACTCAACAAGGTTCTTAAAACAACTGCAACTTCATGGACCGAACGTGTCTAAATTCCCCCCCTTTTATGTCCTAAAACCTAGCTAAAAAACTTTTAAAAAAAGTTGTATGTAAAGGTTTACAAAATAAACATCTTGTGCTATACTTAAGTCACAAGTTAATACAAAGTGAGTGTTACTAAGTAATATTAGGCATGATCACAGATGACTCAGAGCTATATTTTCTGAACTCATTTGTGGTCATTTTTTATGCTCACAAAACTTAAATAATAGGGCAAGGAGGTTGCCATGTATCGGATATTAAATCCAATGAATAACAATGTTTCTCTCGTGCGGAATAGCAAGGGAGAGGAGTTGATCGTAATTGGTAAGGGTATTTCATTCGGTAAGAAGAAGGGAGATTTGATTTCTGAGGATCAGGTTGAAAAAGTTTTTCGGATGAAAACAGAAGAGTCGCGAGAAAATTTTATAGCTCTTCTCAAGGATGTACCGCTTGATTTTATTACGGTCACTTATGAGATTATTGATAATCTTTCTAAAAAATATCAATATCCTGTCCAAGAGTATCTATACGTCACTCTGACAGACCATATCTATTGTTCTTATCAGGCTATTAGCCAAGGACGCTATAAGGATAGTAACTTGCCTGACATTTCTGCCAAATATCCTATCGCTTTTCAAATTGCACAAGAAGCTTTCGAAATTTATCGTCAAAAACTGACAGAAAATTTTCCTGAAGACGAAATCATTCGTATCGCTTATCACTTCATCAACGCGGAAGGTGAGAATGCAGTCGAAGTTGTTGAGTCAATTGATAAGAGAAAGGAAATTTTAAAGAGGGTCGAAAGCGTTTTGAAGAGTTATAAAATCCAGCGAACACCTGAAAATAATAATTTCTACGACCGCTTTATGATTCATCTAAATTATTTTTTGGATTATCTGGATCGTAGTCGCGATGATAATCAATCCTTGCTCGATATGGAAGAACATATAAAGAATACCTATCCAGAAGCATTCGAGATTGGTAGTAAAATTTATGAGGTCATTGCTCAGGAAACTGGTCTTGACCTCTACAAGAGTGAACGAGTTTATCTTGTTCTACACATCCAACGTTTATTGTCATAACGCTTTACTAAAAAATATATAAGGAGAAATCTATCGTGAATAGAGAAGAAGTGACATTGTTAGGTTTTGAGATTGTTGCCTATGCTGGCGATGCTCGTTCAAAACTATTGGAAGCTTTGAAGGCTGCTGAAGCTGGTGATTTTGCGAAAGCGGATAGTTTAGTTGAGGAAGCTGGTGCTTGCATCGCAGAGGCTCACCACGCCCAAACAAGCTTGTTAACAAAGGAAGCTGCAGGTGAAGATTTAGCCTATAGCGTGACCATGATGCATGGTCAAGATCACCTGATGACAACAATCTTGCTAAAAGATTTGATGCATCATTTAATTGAACTTTATAAAAGAGGAGCTAAATAATGAATAAGTTAATTGCCTATATCGAGAAAGGAAAGCCTTTCTTTGAAAAACTATCTCGAAATATCTATCTTCGTGCTATTCGTGATGGATTTATCGCAGGAATGCCAGTCATTCTATTCTCAAGTATTTTTATCTTGATTGCTTTTGTTCCAAACTCTTGGGGCTTTAAATGGTCTGATGAAGTAGTAGCACTTTTGATGAAACCTTACAGCTACTCTATGGGAATTCTAGCAGTCTTGCTAGCTGGTACGACTGCTAAATCATTAACAGACTCTGTTAACCGTAGCATGGAAAAAACCAACCAAATCAACTATATGTCAACGCTATTGGCGGCTATTGTTGGATTATTGATGTTGGCAGCTGATCCAATTGAAGGTGGCTTTGCAACTGGTTTCCTTGGTACAAAAGGGTTGCTTTCAGCCTTCCTGGCAGCTTTTGTAACTGTAGCTATCTATAAGGTTTGTGTGAAGAACAACGTTACTATTCGCATGCCTGACGAAGTTCCACCGAATATCTCACAAGTCTTTAAAGACGTTATTCCGTTTACGCTTTCAGTTGTTTCTCTTTATGCTCTTGACTTGCTCGCTCGTCAATTTGTTGGTGCAAGCGTTGCAGAATCAATTGGTAAATTCTTTGCCCCATTATTCTCAGCAGCAGACGGTTATCTTGGTATTACCATTATCTTTGGTGCTTTTGCCTTCTTCTGGTTTGTCGGTATTCACGGCCCATCTATCGTTGAACCTGCCATTGCAGCGATCACTTATGCAAATGCCGAAGTCAACTTGAACCTTCTTCAACAAGGTATGCACGCTGATAAGATCCTTACATCTGGTACACAAATGTTTATCGTCACTATGGGTGGTACAGGAGCAACTCTTGTAGTTCCATTCATGTTTATGTGGTTGTGTAAGTCTAAGCGTAACCGTGCCATCGGACGCGCTTCAGTAGTTCCTACATTCTTCGGTGTAAACGAACCAATCCTGTTTGGTGCACCACTTGTTTTGAACCCAATCTTCTTTATTCCATTTATCTTTGCTCCAATTGCAAACGTTTGGATTTTCAAATTCTTTATCGAAACTCTCGGCATGAACTCATTTACTGCCAACCTTCCATGGGTTACTCCTGGACCTTTGGGGATTGTCCTTGGTACAAACTTCCAGTTCTTGTCATTTGCTCTTGCAGCATTGTTAATCGTAGTAGATATTGTTATCTACTATCCATTCCTCAAGGTTTATGACGAACAAATTCTTGAAGAAGAACGTTCAGGCAAAGCTAATGATGAATTAAAAGAAAAAGTTGCAGCAAACTTCAACACTGCTAAAGCTGATGCTATCCTTGAAAAAGCTGGAGTAGAATCAGCACAAAATACAATCACTGAAGAAACCAACGTACTCGTTCTCTGTGCAGGTGGAGGAACAAGTGGTCTTCTTGCCAACGCCTTGAACAAAGCAGCAGCAGAATACAATGTTCCTGTTAAGGCAGCCGCTGGTGGCTATGGAGCTCACCGTGAGATGCTACCAGAGTTTGATTTGGTTATCTTAGCACCACAAGTTGCTTCAAACTTTGAGGATATGAAAGCTGAAACTGATAAATTAGGTATCAAACTTGCTAAGACAGAAGGTGCACAGTACATTAAATTGACACGCGATGGACAAGGTGCTCTAGCCTTTGTTCAAGCTCAATTCGATTAACGATAGGGACTCTGAAATAGTCTCCTATCGTTACGGAAATCGCTATGGCGAATTTCCTAATCGCCTTATTAATTCGTCGGTAAAAAGATATCGTTTTTACCTCCTCATGTCACAATTCGGTGACTTGCTACAAGAAGTGAGATGGAGATGGATAGCTCACTAGCTCCTCTCCGCTCACTTTTCATTTTATCCAATCAAGAAATAGGTGAAAAAATGACAAAAACACTTCCTAAAGATTTTATTTTCGGTGGCGCAACAGCGGCTTATCAGGCAGAAGGTGCTACACATACGGATGGTAAAGGACCAGTCGCATGGGATAAATATTTAGCAGACAACTATTGGTATACTGCTGAACCAGCGAGTGATTTTTACCATAAATATCCAGTAGATTTGCAGTTGGCTGAGGAATATGGGGTAAACGGTATTCGTATTTCAATTGCTTGGTCACGTATTTTTCCAACTGGTTATGGTGAAGTAAATCCAAAAGGGGTAGAATTCTATCATAAGTTATTTGCAGAATGTCATAAACGTCATGTAGAACCGTTCGTAACTCTTCACCATTTTGATACACCTGAAGCTCTTCACTCAAATGGAGACTTCTTGAATCGTGAGAATATCGAACACTTTGTAAATTATGCTGCCTTCTGTTTCGAAGAATTTCCAGAAGTCAACTACTGGACTACTTTCAATGAAATCGGCCCTATCGGAGATGGTCAATATTTGGTAGGTAAATTCCCTCCAGGTATTCAATACGACCTTGCGAAAGTATTCCAATCCCACCACAATATGATGGTTTCTCATGCTCGTGCTGTGAAATTGTACAAAGACAAAGGCTATAAAGGTGAAATCGGGGTTGTTCACGCCCTTCCAACTAAGTATCCATTGGATCCTAAAAATCCTGCAGACGTTCGTGCTGCTGAGTTGGAAGATATCATCCACAACAAATTTATCTTGGATGCTACATACCTTGGACACTATTCCGATAAAACCATGGAAGGGGTCAACCACATTCTTTCAGTTAATGGTGGTGAGTTGGATCTTCGAGACGAAGACTTTTTAGTGCTTGAAGCAGCTAAAGATTTGAATGACTTCCTCGGAATTAACTACTATATGAGCGATTGGATGGAAGCCTTTGATGGTGAAACTGAGATCATCCACAACGGTAAAGGTGAAAAAGGAAGCTCTAAATACCAGATCAAGGGTGTTGGTCGTCGTGTAGCTCCTGACTATGTACCTCGTACTGACTGGGACTGGATTATCTATCCTCAAGGATTATACGACCAAATCATGCGCGTGAAGAAAGATTATCCGAACTACAAGAAGATCTACATCACTGAAAACGGACTTGGATACAAAGATGAATTTGTCGATAACACTGTTTACGATGATGGACGTATTGATTATGTGAAACAACACTTGGAAGTCATTTCAGATGCCATTACTGATGGAGCAGTAGTCAAAGGCTACTTCATCTGGTCACTCATGGACGTCTTCTCTTGGTCAAATGGTTATGAAAAACGCTATGGCCTCTTCTATGTGGACTTTGAAACGCAAGAACGCTATCCAAAGAAATCAGCTCACTGGTACAAAAAACTAGCTGAGACCCAAGTGATTGAATAGTACAACTAGTTATTAGGTATAGAATTTAAGCGAGGAAAGTTTATGCTAAAAGATTTTATTAAATCAATCTATGAAAAAGTTTATATTATTAACTTTGAACATTGCTCTCATGTACCAACCTTGACCAAGGAGCAACTTGCAAGTCTTGGAAAATGGTATGTCTCGACGGGTAAGGAGTGGATTTGTCATTCAGACTATGAATTTGAAGAATTTCAAAAGCTATTTTTAAATTTTGTCAACGCAGAAGATAAGGATAACATTTCCTTTGTTTCGGATTTTATGCCATTTCAACACTAAAATATTATAAAGAGGAATCTATCTCATACTAGGGGATATTCCTCTTTTTTATCTAGATTTTACCTGAAAGTCAAAAAAATTCTTGACAGATTTATGTTATAGGAGTAAACTATTAACTAGTTAAATAACTGGTTAAGTACATAAAGAGGTAACTCACTCGCTCAAATCTTGTTTGATAAATAGAAAATAGAAGGAGGAGTTTTAAAAGTGATTTCGTTTTTCAGTTGTATGGTTAACCAGTTAAGGAAGGTCTTTAGGAAAAAGTATAGTTCTTCTTTAACGAATAAATGAAAATAGAAAGTGTGTTTGGATGAAAATCAATAAAAAATATGTTCTTGGTTCAGTGGCAGTTCTTGCCCTAAGTGTTTGTTCCTATGAACTTGGTCGTTACCAAGCTGCTCACGTTAAGAAAGATTCTAATCGAGTGGCTTATATAGATGGTGATCAGGCTGGTCAAAAGGCAGAGAATTTGACACCAGATGAAGTCAGTAAGAGAGAGGGAATCAACGCAGAACAGATCGTCATCAAGATTACGGACCAAGGTTATGTGACCTCTCATGGAGACCATTATCATTACTTTAATGGCAAGGTTCCTTATGATGCTATCATTAGTGAAGAACTTCTGATGAAAGATCCGAATTATCAGTTGAAGGATTCAGACATTGTCAATGAAATCAAGGGTGGTTATGTCATTAAGGTTGATGGTAAGTATTATGTCTATCTAAAGGATGCATCACATGCTGATAATGTTCGAACAAAAGAAGAAATTACTCGTCAGAAGCAAGAACACGGACATGGTAGTGGATCAAAAGTTAGCAATGAAGTTACCCTAGCAAGGGCTCAGGGACGTTATACAACGGATGACGGCTATGTTTTTAATGCAAGTGATATTATTGAGGATACTGGCGATGCTTACATCGTTCCACATGGCAATCACTTCCATTATATTCCTAAGAGTGACTTGTCTGCCAGTGAACTAGCTGCGGCCCAAGCCTTCCTATCTGGTAAAGGTGGCCAAACAAGCTCAGTTGGGTATCGACCGTCAACAAATTCTTCTAGCAGCTCATCAGAGGCATCGAATAGTAGTTCATATGGACAAACAAATCATAGTAATGTTGAGACAAATACTAGAAGATGGGCTCCAACTGTTAGCCCACAAGTGGATAATAGTTATCAAGCAAGTCCAAGTGAAGACGTATCTAGTCTCTTGAAACAACTTTATGCCTTGCCACTCAGCCAACGACATGTGGAATCAGATGGGCTTGTCTTTGATCCAGCGCAAATTACAAGAAAAACAGCAAATGGTGTTGCAGTGCCACACGGAGATCATTACCACTTTATCCCTTATTCTCAAATGTCTGCTCTGGAAGAAAAGATTGCACGGATGATTCCAGTTGAAAATCAAGGGAATATTTCAGCGCCTGGAGCAGCTAGTTTACGGCCAAATCCTACATTAAAACCAGTTCCACAGCCCGTCCCAAATCCGCAACCAGCACCAGTTCCACTTCCTGATAACCATTCTAATGAGGAGCTTGCCAAACAAGTAGTCAGAAAAGTTGGTCAGGGGTATGTCCTAGAAGAAAAGGGAGTTTCGCATTATGTCTTGACTAAGGATTTGTCTAAAGAGAATCTTATAGCTTTTGAGAAAGAACTGAATAAGGTGGCTACATCAGCGCATACCTTGGCGGAGAAGAAAAGCACAATAGCTCCTCGAAATCAGGAATTCTATGATAAGGCTTATAGTTTGTTGGAGAAAACGCATAGGAACCTACTTGAAAATAAGGGACGGCTATCTGACTTCCAGACTTTAGATCAATTGCTAGAAAGATTAAATGATGAACATGTAAACAAGGTAGCCTTTGTAGATGATTTGCTTAAATTTATTGCACCGATTAATCATCCAGAACGTCTTGGTAAGCCAAACTCACAAATCGAGTATAGTGACGATGAAGTTCGTGTAGCTCAGCTAGCGGATAAGTACACAACATCGGATGGTTATATCTTTGATGCCCATGATATTATCAGTGACGAGGGAGATGCTTATGTAACGCCACATATGGGGCATAGTCACTGGATTGGTAAGGATAGTTTGTCCGATAAAGAAAAATCGGAAGCTCAAGTCTATACCAAAGAGAAAAATATCAACCCTCCATCTGAAGATAGTGCTACTCAAGCAAATCCAAATGGGGAAAGCGCAGCATCCATTTACGAACGCGTTAAAGGTGAAAAACGAATTCCATTGGTTCGTTTACCTTATAATGTTGAACATACTGTAGCAGTAAAAAATGGTAATCTGATTATTCCTCACAAGGATCATTACCATAATATCAAGTTCGCTTGGTTTGATGATAAATCTTATAAGGCACCAAACGGATATAGTCTTGAAGACTTGTTCGCAACGATTAAGTACTATGTAGAACATCCAGATGAGCGTCCACATTCAAATGATGGTTGGGGAAATGCTAGCGAGCATGTCTTGGGTAAAAAAGATAATAGTCAAGATCCTACTAATAACTATAAACCAGAGGAAGAACCTGAAGAGGAAAGTCCTGTTGAACCAGAAGAACCACAGGTTGAGACTGAAAAGGTAGAAGCTAAGCTCAAAGAAGCAGAGGAACTATTAAAGACAGTCACAGATGCAAACCTTAAATCCAATGCTAGCGAAACCTTGGTTGGTTTGCGAAATAATCTGACTTTGGGAACTATGGATAACAATGGTATTATGGCTCAAGCTGAAAATCTCACAGCCTTACTAAAAAATAGTAAGCCTAAAACAAGTCAAAACGATTAAAATTCGTGAGTTAAAAATAACCAGTGAGAACTGAAAATGAAATTTAGCAATGAAATCTAGTTCTCACTTTTTTCATGAAAATGCACAAAAAATATTGACATTTTAAATTTTTAGGAGTAAAATATTTACTAGTTAATTAAATGGTTAAATACTAGTTAAGGAGTTGTTATGAAAAAAAGAAGTATCCTATGGCTCATGATTGCCTTATTTGCTCTTGTATTAGGAGCTTGTGGACAAAAGACCGGTCAAGACAAGAGTGATGAAACTAAGGGAATGAAGATTGTGACCAGTTTTTATCCTATTTACGCTATGGTCAAGGAAGTATCTGGTGACTTGAATGATGTTCGAATGATTCAGTCAAGTAGTGGGATTCACTCCTTTGAACCTTCGGCAAATGATATTGCAGCAATATACGATGCAGATGTCTTTGTTTACCATTCTCATACGCTCGAATCTTGGGCAGGAAGTTTGGATCCCAATCTAAAAAAATCTAAAGTTAAGGTTTTAGAGGCTTCAGAGGGAATGACATTGGAACGTGTCCCTGGTCTAGAAGATGTAGAAGCAGGGGATGGAGTTGATGAAAAAACGCTCTATGATCCTCATACTTGGCTAGATCCAGAAAAAGCTGGTGAAGAAGCGCAAATTATCGCTGACAAACTTTCAGAGGTTGATAGTGAGCATAAAGAAACTTACCAGAAAAATGCGCAAGCCTTTATCAAAAAAGCTCAAGAATTGACTAAGAAATTCCAGCCTAAATTTGAAAAAGCGACTCAGAAAACATTTGTAACACAACATACAGCCTTTTCTTATCTAGCGAAGAGATTTGGACTTAATCAACTTGGTATTGCAGGTATCTCTCCTGAACAAGAACCAAGTCCACGACAACTTACAGAAATTCAGGAATTTGTAAAAACCTATAAGGTTAAAACGATTTTTACAGAAAGTAATGCTTCTTCAAAAGTAGCTGAAACTCTTGTCAAATCAACAGGTGTGGGGCTTAAAACTCTGAATCCTTTAGAGGCAGACCCACAAAATGACAAGACTTACCTAGAAAATCTTGAGGAAAATATGAGTGTATTAGCTGAAGAATTAAAGTGAGATAAGAATGAAAATCAATAAAAAATATCTAGCAGGGTCAGTAGCAGTCCTTGCCCTAAGTGTTTGCTCCTATGAACTTGGTCGTTATCAAGCTGGTCAAGTTAAGAAAGATTCTAATCGAGTTGCTTATATAGATGGTGACCAGGCTGGTCAAAAGGCAGAAAATTTGACGCCAGATGAAGTCAGTAAAAGAGAAGGGATTAACGCAGAACAAATTGTTATCAAGATTACGGATCAAGGTTATGTGACCTCTCATGGAGACCATTATCACTACTATAATGGCAAGGTTCCTTATGATGCTATTATCAGTGAAGAACTCCTCATGAAAGATCCGAATTATCAGTTGAAGGATGCAGATATTGTTAATGAAATCAAGGGTGGCTATGTGATTAAGGTAGACGGGAAATACTGTGTTTACCTTAAAGATGCGGCTCATGCAGACAATATTCGGACAAAAGAAGAGATTAAACGTCAGAAGCAGGAACACAGTCATAATCATGGAGGCGGTTCTAACGATCAGGCGGTAGTTGCTGCCAGAGCCCAAGGACGTTATACAACGGATGATGGGTATATCTTCAATGCATCTGATATCATTGAGGACACGGGTGATGCCTATATCGTTCCTCATGGCAATCACTTCCACTATATTCCGAAGAGTGATTTGTCTGCCAGTGAATTAGCTGCTGCCCAAGCCTTCTTATCTGGAAAAGGTGGCCAATTAAGTACGGTTGAATATCGTTCAAGCAGAGCTGAAACAAGATCTAGTCTAAGAATGAGTCAATCTGAAACTCCTCAAGATTCTGCCAAAGCTCCGGAGAGCTCAAGTGAGGATTTAGCTAGTCTTCTTCAAGAATTGTACGCCTTGCCACTTAGCCAACGTCATGTGGAGTCTGATGGCTTGGTATTTGATCCAGCACAGATTACAAAACGTACAGCAAATGGGGTCGCAGTCCCTCACGGGGATCATTTCCATTTCATTCCTTATTCGCAAATGTCTGCTTTGGAAGAAAAATTGGCTCGAAATCTTCCAATTGGAGGTCGGCCAGTTCAAAGTCATTCTGCCAATACGAAACCAAGCAGTACATATAAACCAAGTTCACCGATTAAACCAAACTTTAATCTCAATACGCCGGTACCGAATAGAGCAACTGGAGGCGCCTATACAACGGATGATGGGTATGTCTTTAGTCCGACAGATGTGATTGAAGATACAGGTGACGCTTTTGTTGTACCGCACGGAAATCATTTCCACTATATACCTAAGAGTGATTTGTCAGCAGGAGAATTGGCTGCAGCCCAAGCTTATTGGAATGGTAAACAGGGTTCTCATTCCGCTACAAGTTCAAGTAAACCAAGTAGTGATAATGCTAGACCAGCTCAACCAAGTTTGACAGAGACTCCAAATCTGACTGTCACACCAACATATCATCAAAATCAAGGGGAAGATATCTCAACACTCTTAAGTGAATTGTATGCCAAACCTTTATCAGAACGCCATGTGGAATCTGATGGACTCGTCTTTGATCCGGCACAAATCATCAAACGTACAGCTAACGGTGTAGCAGTGCCTCACGGAGACCATTATCACTTTATTCCTTATTCACAAATGTCACCTTTGGAAGAAAAATTGGCTCGTATGATAGCTGTTAAAGGACAAAATGGCAGTGTCTTACCAAGCGTCACTCCTTTGAAGCCAGCCCCTACCACCAAACCTCTTGCACCAGTGGAAAATAAACCGACTGAACTTGATGTCAATCAGGTTGTTAGAAAAGTTGGCGACGGTTATATTATCGAGGATAAGGGAGTCAGTCGTTATGTTCTAGCTAAAGACCTAGCTAAGGATAAGATTGACGCTATTGAAAATCTCTTGTCTAAGAAAACTCAAGAGACGCATTCCCTAGTTGCGAAGAAAGAAAATGTACCACCTCGTGACCAAGAATTTTATGATAAAGCATATAATTTATTGGCCGAAGCTCATAAAGCCTTGTCTGAAAATAAGGGTCGTACTTCTAATTTTCAAGCCTTAGACAAATTAGCAGAGCGCTTGAATGATGAATCTTCTAATAAAGGAAAATTAGTAGATGATTTATTGGCATTCCTAGAACCAATTACCCATCCAGAACGTATTGGTAAACCAAATGCTCAAATTGCTTATACAGACGATGAAATTAAATTAGCGAAATTAGCAGGTAAGTATACAACAGAAGATGGCTATATCTTTGATCCTCGTGATATAACTAGCGATGAAGGCGATGCCTATGTAACTCCACATATGACTCATAGTCATTGGATCAAGAAAGAGAGCTTGTCTGAAGCTGAAAGAGTGGCAGCTCAGGCTTATGCTAAAGAGAAAGGTTTGACGCCTCCTTCAACAGATAATCAGGGTTCAGGAAATACTGAGGTTAAAGGAGTAGAAGCAATCTATAATAAAGTGAAAGCAGCTAAGAAGGTTCCACTTGATCATATTCCTTACAATCTACAACATACTGTTGAAGTTAAAAATGGTAGCTTAATTATACCTCATTACGATCATTACCATAACATTAAATTTGGTTGGTTTGACGAAGGACTCTATGAAGCACCTAAGGGTTATAGCCTTGAGGATCTCTTTGCGACTGTAAAATATTATGTTGAACATCCTGAAGAACGTCCTCACTCAGATAATGGTTGGGGAAATGCCAGCGACCATGTTCGTAAAAATAAGGCAGACAAAGACAGTAAATCTGATGAAGATAAGGAAGATCATCATGAATCAGACGAGTCAACCCATCTTGAATCCAATGAAAAAGAAAATCATACAGGTTCAACCCCTTCAGTAGATAATCTTTATAAACCGAGCACTGATGAAGACAAGACAGAAGAAGTATCTAAAGATACAACAGACGAAGCCGAAGTATCTCAAGTAGAAACCGAAAAAGTAGAAGCCAAACTCAAAGAAGTAGAAGTTCTACTTGCTAAAGTAACGGATGCTAGTTTGAAAGACAATGTGACAGAGAGCCTATCTGGTTTACGAAATAACTTGAGCCTCCAAACCATGGATAATAATGGTATCATGGCAGAAGTAGAAAAATTACTTGCTTTGTTAAAAGGTAGTGAGTCAGTAACGACGAAACCAGAAGCATAAGTTTATCCTATTAAACCAAAATGATGTAAGAGTCAGTAGCAATACTGGCTTTTATTTTTTAAAATGATATAAAAATCTTGACAGATAAACTTAAAAAAGGTAAACTATTTACTGGTTAATTAATTGGTTAAATAACCAGTTTAGAAAAAAACTGTTTAACCAAGCAAAAGAAGTTAAAAAGCTTCATCATTTATTGAAATGAGGGATTTATGAAATTCAGTAAAAAATATATAGCAGCTGGATCAGCTGTTATCGTATCTTTGAGTCTTTGCGCTTATGCTCTAAATCAGCATCGCTCGCAGGAAAATAAGGACAATAATCGTATCTCTTATGTGGATGGCAGCCAGTCAAGTCAGAAAACTGAAAACCTGACACCAGATCAGGTTAGCCAAAAAGAAGGAATTCAGGCTGAGCAAATTGTTATCAAGATTTCAGATCAGGGTTATGTTACATCACACGGTGATCACTACCATTACTATAACGGAAAAGTTCCTTATGATGCCCTCTTTAGTGAAGAACTTTTGATGAAGGATCCAAACTATCAACTTAAAGATGCTGATATTGTCAATGAAGTCAAGGGTGGTTATATCATCAAGGTCGATGGAAAATATTATGTCTACCTGAAAGATACAGCTCATGCTGATAATGTTCGAACCAAAGATGAAATCAACCGTCAAAAACAAGAACATGTCAAAGATAATGAGAAGGTCAGCTCTGATGTTGCTGTAGCAAGGTCTCAGGGACGCTATACAACAGATGATGGTTATGTCTTTAATCCAGCTGACATTATTGAAGATACTGGTGATGCTTATATCGTTCCTCATGGAGGTCACTATCACTACATTCCAAAAAGTGATTTATCTGCTAGTGAATTAGCATCCGCTAAAGCTCATCTGACTGGGAAAAATACGCAACCGAGCCAGTTAAGCTATTCTTCAACAGCTAGTGATAATACTAATCAAGCTATAGAGAAGGAATCAACTAGCAAGCCAGAAAGCAAAATTGAAAATCTCCAAAGTCTATTAAAAGAACTCTATGATTCACCTAGCGACCAACGTTACAGTGAATCAGATGGTCTGGTCTTTGATCCTGCTAAGATTATCAGTCGTACACCAAATGGAGTTGCGATTCCGCATGGCGACCATTATCATTTTATTCCTTACAGCAAGCTCTCTGCTTTAGAAGAAAAGATTGCTCGAATGGTGCCTATCGGTGGAACTGGTTCTACGGCCTCTACAAATGAAAAACCTAATGAAGCAGCGTCTAGTCTAGGAAGTCTTTCAAGCAATCCTTCTTCAACGACAAGTAAGGAACTCTCCTCAGCATCTGATGGTTATATTTTTAATCCCAAAGATATCGTTGAAGAAACGGCTACAGCTTATATTGTAAGACATGGTGATCATTTCCATTATATCCCTAAGGCGAATCAAATTGGTCAACCGACTCTTCCGAACAACGGTCTAGCAACACCTTCGCCATCACTTCCAATCAATCCAGGAACTTCACATGAGGAACATGAAGAAGGTGGACACGGCTTTGATGCCAATCGTATTATTGCTGAAGATGAAGCAGGATTTATCATGTCACATGGTGACCATAATCATTACTTCTTCAAGAAGGACTTGTCAGCAGAGCAAATTAAGGCAGCGCAGGATCACTTGAAAGGTGCAAGTCCAGCAACACCAAATCCAGCTCATGATGACGAGCACGACGAAGATCATCATGGACACCATCATGATGAAGACCATGATCACGGTTTTGATGCCAATCGTGTCATCAGTGAGGACGAGCAAGGTTTTGTCATGAGTCACGGAGACCACAATCATTACTTCTTCAAGAAAGATTTGACAGCTGAACAAATTAAGGCAGCTCAGGATCATTTGAAAACACATCATGATGCAGAGCCTGTAAAACCTCTTGCTAAAACGATAGAGTCTTTCTCAAGAGATGCTAGTGATGAAGAAAAAATAGCTTACATTTCAAAGACCTATGGTGTTCCACTTGAAGCTATTAGAATTTCAAACGGATTCTTTGTCTTTGGAAATCCAGACCAAGCTTACGATCCAACTCATATTCATCCTTACGCTGTTCGTAAGGAACACGTTCGGATCCCTCTTCAAACTGGAAATCCAGAACTTGATTTCCTAAATGAACTTTATACGACTGCCTTACGTGATGGTGTGTCTCCTTATAGTTTGCAGGTAGAAAATGGTAGTTTTGTGATCCCTCATGGTGACCACAATCACTACATCAAGGTTCAAACGAAGGGCTATGAAGTGGCTTTGAAAAATAAAATTCCAGCTCTACAATCCAACTACCAACCTGGAGCTTTTGATGAGAAGGTAGTTTTGGCAAAAGTAGACCAACTTCTAGCTGAAAGCAGAAACATCTATAAAGACAAGCCTATAGAACAAAGACAGATTGAGTTAGCTTTAGGTCAGTTTACTGAAAACATGAAGAAACTGGCAACTAACTCTACAGCAGGTTATCTTGCAACACTGGATCTCTTTGACAAGCAGTATATCCACGTTGACTCTAGTGTAAAACCAACAGAAATCAGTCCTTTAGACAAGAAATATCAAGCTTTAGTAGATAAGATTAATACCTTGGATACGGATGCTTATGGACTTCCTAAAAAGGATCTCTTGGCTCAACTCCAAGAAAATAAATTGGCTCAAGATGAGGCTGGTTTAGATGCAGTTGAAGCTAAACTACAAGCTCTGCAAGATTTTAATGATCGTACTGGTGTTACGACAGTCGAATACATTAAGTATTTCTATCAACATCTGTCAGATGGTCGTTTAAATGACACTCTTAGAAATAAAGTTGCTAACTTAACTTGGACTCTTTATCAGTCACAATCTTTCCTTAAGGCAACTGACTTGAACAAACTCTTCCCTGAAATCTATCAAACAAAATTAGAGGTAGAAGAAGCAGTGAAGAATGAACCTGTTGCTCATAAACCTTCTGAAACGATCCTAGACACTGAAAAAGTGGATGGTCATAGTGCTAAAACGGCAGTCTATGAATTTTTGAAAGGTTTGTATGATGATATTAAGCCTGAGGAACAAAGCAATCATGTTCGAAAAGGTCAAGTAGAAGAACTCTTAACAAAAGCTGAAGAATTAGTAGCTCAAGTCAAAGAAGAGGGAGTTAAAGCTTCACTTGCTGACGAAGTTAAAAATCTGAAAGCTGCTCTAGATAAAGATGAAGCAGACCTTGATGAATTAAATACGCAAGTCCAAGATCTTCTGAAACGCATTTCACAGACCATTCAGAATGAACGTGAGAATGTCAATCAAGACCCAGAGGTTTTAGTTCTCTACCAAAAACTTTATAATGGTGTCATTGCCCTTCATACTTATTTAGAAATGAATAATGGTTCTGATGCTGACTTTGAAAAAGTGGACGCCTTATTTGATAAGCTTAGTGCAGCAAGCAAAGACAAGCAAGCTCTTTTAGCTCTTGCTCAAGAAATCGTTTTGTTAAACCAAGAATTTCAATCCAAAGTCAAGCCAGCTGAAGCTAACACAGAAACAGCCAATACAGAAACAAACGATAAACAAGCTGAGTCAAACTTAACTCCTGCAACTAGCTCTCCAGAAACAAGAGAAAAAGTAGCAGAATAACAAAAAGTTCAGTCAGCTACCGTGTCAAAAGTAGGATGCTGATAAAAAAAGAGGTCGGGAATTTTTTCCCGATCTCTTTAGTCTTTATAAGCTACAATTCCGATGATTGTATCAACAGCACGTTCCATTGTTTGCAGACTAACGTATTCAAAACGTCCGTGCATATTTTCTCCACCAGCGAAGATATTTGGAGTTGGAATTCCCATAAAGGAAATTTTAGAACCGTCTGTTCCTCCACGGATAGGCTCGATAATTGGTGCAATATCAAGACTTTCCATTACTGCTTTAGCAATGGTGATTGGAGTCATATCCTTTTCAATGACTTCCTTCATGTTGTAGTACTGGTCTGTCAAAGTCAAGGTTACACGATCGCTACCAAGTTCTTGATTCATCTTATCAGCAATAGCTTGCATGGCAGCTTTACGCGCTTCGAAACTTTCTTTTTCGAAGTCACGAATGATGTAGCTGGCACGCGCTTCCTCAACAGTACCTGTCACATCCATGAGATGGTAGAATCCTTGGTAACCATCTGTTAATTCTGGGCGGTCTCCAGCTGGGAGTTGATTGTGGAAGTCGATGGCTAACTGAAGCGCATTGACCATTTGCCCTTTAGCAGTTCCTGGGTGAACATTACGACCTTGGAAGTGAAGTTCTGCACCTGCAGCGGAGAAGGTTTCGTATTGAAGTTCACCAAGAGGTCCCCCGTCAACTGTATATGCAAAGTCAACATTGAAATCCTCTGCATCAAATTTATTGGCACCAACACCGATTTCTTCATCAGGTCCGAAGCCAACACGGATTTCACAGTGTTTAATCTCAGGATGAGCAGTCAAGTATTCGATAGCTGCCATGATTTCAGCGATACCAGATTTGTCATCAGCACCGAGCAAAGTAGTTCCATCAGTAGTGATCAAGGTTTGGCCAGGATATTTCTCTAAGCTCTTGAAATCCGCTGGATCTAGTTTGAAACCAGAGTTCCCAAGCTCGATAAGGCCACCGTCGTATTTTTCAACTACTTGTGGATTGACACCTTCAGCATTAAAATCTGCTGTATCCATGTGGGAGATAAAACCGATCTTACGAGTAAAACTTGGGTCGTTGGCTGGTAAGGTTCCGATAGCAAAACCGTTTGGTAGGTAGTAAACATTTTGCAAACCAACACGTTTCATCTCAGGGATGAGGACATTGGTTGCGAAGTCTACTTGACTTTGGGTACTTGGTGTAGTGGTTGAATGTTCGTCAGAACGAGTATTGACTTTGACATAAGTCAAAAAACGCTCCAACAATGTTGGATATTTCATCGTAACTCCTTTTTTCCTTCTTTTAAAACCATTGTATCATAGAAAGAAGAGAAAAACAAAAGTCAGAAGGGAGGTAACATTCTTATGTTAGCGTTTACTTATGGCTGTTTTAGTGATACAATAAAAAAGATAAAAATATCACAAGGATGCAGAGATGAAAAAAGCGATTTTAATGATGACATTTGGTTCCCCAGAAGAGATTACCTTTGAAGGAGTAGCCGACTTTTTTACCAACATTCGTCGTGGAGTTCGACCTCAAGACCATGAAATTCAAACACTTTATGATAATTATGTTCGAATTGGAGGAACTCCACTACAAAAAATTACCCGTGAAGAAGTTGCCTTGGTAGAAGCTAGATTGGGAAATGAATATAGTGTCTATTTTGCCAATAAATTTTCAACCCCCTTTATTCCAGATGTGATTCGGAAAATGGAAGCAGATGGAATTGAAAAGTGTATTTGCTTGATTTTGGAGCCACACTATTCCTTTTACTCTGTCATGGGGTACGAAAAGTTTCTGGAAAGTAAACAAATTCAGTTTTTAGTTATTAAGGACTGGTATCAAGAAGAAGCCCTATTAAACTATTGGACAAATGAAATTGCTAAGATTTTAAAAGAAAAGGTGAAACAGGATAGCTTTAAAGTCATCTTTTCTGCCCACAGTGTTCCCGTTTTTGCCTTGGATTTTGGTGATCCCTATATCGACCAGATTTTTGAAAATAGCAAGTTAATTGCTGAGAAATTAGGCTTGAAACCAGAGCAATATACCAACACTTGGCAGAGTGAAAGTGACATTGGTATTCCTTGGATTAAACCAGATGTCCTGGAATATCTTAGAGAACAGGAAGAACATCCAGAGCATTATATTTTTGTACCTATTAGTTTTATTAGTGAGCACATTGAAGTTTTGTTTGACAATGATGTGGAATGTTATGACTTATGCCAGGAATTGGAGGTGAACTACCATCGTCCACCAATGCCAAATACAGATTCTCGTTTGATTGATGCCTTGGTCAATATTGTCCGAGCTAACGAACATAAAGAATTTAGAGAATTCCTCCCAGAAGAAGAGACCTTTGATGAATTAGTCCCTTCGGAGGAAACTAAGAATATTTTAGATGAATCACAAGACTTACAAATGCCAGAATTTGTTAAAAAATTAATTGAGAAAAAAGGTCGTGAAAATGTCAAGATGCCTTATTTAATCAAAAAAATGCTTGAAAAAGCTGGCAAATTACCTAAAGACTAAGTGAAAATAGAAAAGAACTGGTAATACTCTTCGAAAATCAAATTCAAACTGTGTCATCGTCCCCTTGCCGTACTCAAGTACATCTTGCGGCTAGCTTCCTAGTTTGCTCTTTGATTTTCATTGAGTATAAGGTTTGTTTCAGATTTCTGCTAAGGTAGGATCTAACTTAGAAATTGTAAGAAAAAGAGAGTGGGACAGAAATCGATAGACAAAGTCTTGATTTCGTAGTCCCAGCCCCGCGAGGATGATTAGGAGCTTTTTGGAGTCTAAAAGACGAACAAAAAGTTCAATCAGCTACCGCGTCAAATTATGATTGATAATAAAAAGTGAGGTCGGGATCTTTTTGTCCCAACCTCTTTTTAGGTGACTAGCATTTTTTTGACCTAGTTTTTTCTTATTTACCCAGACAAAATTGGCTGAACAACTGTGTAATGAGTTCGTCTGGCGCAGCATCACCAGTGATTTCTCCGAGGATTTCCCAAGTACGTGTCAAATCAACTTGAAGCAAATCAACAGGCATTCCTAGTTCGAGGCCTTCGTTTACAGCTTGTAAGCTTTCAACTGCCTTTTCAATTAATGAAATATGACGGGCGTTGGATAGATAGGTAGCATCTTGTTCGACCAAGCCTGCGTTTTCAAAGAAAAGGTTGTTAATCCGTTCTTCAATCTTATCGATGTTTTGGTTTTTAAGGACTGAAATACGAATAACGTCTTCAGGTAGTTCCGAAGTTTCAATCGCTTCAGGCAGGTCAGTTTTGTTAAGTAGGATGATACGGTTGGTATCTTGGCTGATTTCAAGAAGTTGTCGGTCTTGGGCAGTTAGAGGTTCACTGGCGTTTAAGACAAGTAGAACCAAGTCAGCTTCCTTGAGGGCTTTTTTGGAGCGTTCAACACCAATTTGTTCCACGATATCATCTGTTTCACGAATACCAGCTGTATCAATCAATTTGAGAGGTACACCATTGATGTTGACGTATTCTTCGATGACATCTCGAGTAGTTCCTGCAATATCCGTTACAATGGCCTTATCTTCGCGCAGGAGGTTATTAAGAAGGCTAGACTTTCCAACGTTAGGACGACCAATGATGGCCGTTGAAATCCCTTCGCGGAGGATTTTCCCACGACGTGCAGTTTTTAGGAGATTGGTCAAGAGTTGTTCAAACTCCATAGTTTTTTCACGGACAACAGCAGTAGTGGCTTCTTCCACATCGTCATACTCAGGATAGTCGATATTAACCTCTACTTGTGCTAGTGTATTGAGGATTTCTTGACGAGTATTATTAATCAAGTCAGATAGAGAACCGTCTAATTGTTTGACCGCTATATTCATAGCCTTATCAGTCTTGGCGCGGATGATATCCATCACAGCCTCGGCTTGAGTCAAGTCCACACGTCCATTTAGGAAGGCACGCTTGGTAAATTCACCAGGCTCTGCCATGCGAGCTCCTTCACGGATAGCTAGTTGGAGAATTTCATTGGTTACGGCGATTCCACCGTGAGTGTTAATCTCGATAATATCTTCACGAGTGAATGTCTTTGGAGATTTCATAGCCCCAATCATAACCTCGTCCATGACCTTACCAGTTTGAGGATCAACAATGTGGCCGTAGTTAAGAGTGTGGCTAGCAACCTTGCTCAAGTCCTTGCCTTTAAAGATTTTCTGCGCAATGGCAAAACTATCCGTTCCGCTTAGGCGGACTATCCCAATAGCACCTTCACCAAGCGGTGTCGAGATGGCTGCAATGGTATCAAATTCCCGTGTAATCATTTCAATTCCTTTATAGTTTATTTGTTTGTATAGACTAATATCTCTTCAAATTGTAACAAATTTTAGTATTTTCTTCAATGAATGTTACTTATAAAGAAAAGCCTAAGCAGATTGCTTAAGCTTTACTTAGTGCGCATTTCACCTTGTGGGAAATAGGTTCCTTCAGGCATATCGTTGATAATGACATGAACAGCAGATTGGGGTGCACCAGTGTTGCGAACCACAGCTTCCGTTACTTCCTTGGCTAGGGCTTTCTTTTGTTCTAACGTGCGTCCTTCAAATAAATCGATGCGTACAAATGGCATAATAGCTTCCTCCACTAGTTATTTGATTTCTTCTATTTTACCACAATTTGCCGTTTAAAGCTTTTGGAAAATATGATATACTAGAATGTAGCAGAAAATTAGAATGGACGTGAAATAGAAACATGGCACAGTTGTATTATCGTTATGGGACTATGAACTCAGGCAAGACGATTGAGATTCTCAAGGTAGCCTATAACTATGAGGAGCAAGGAAAGGGAGTTGTGATTATGACTTCGGCTCTGGATACGCGTGACGGTGTTGGCTATGTTTCAAGTCGAATTGGGATGAAAAGACCTGCAGTTGCTATTGAGGAAACAACGGATATCTTTGGATTTATCCGAGATTTACCTGAAATGCCCTACTGTGTTCTTGTCGATGAAGCCCAATTTTTAAAGCGTCACCATGTTTACGACCTAGCTCGTGTTGTGGATGAGTTAGACATACCTGTCATGGCATTTGGTTTAAAAAATGATTTTCGCAACGAACTATTCGAAGGTTCAAAATATCTTCTGCTCTTAGCAGATAAGATTGATGAAATCAAGACCATTTGTCAGTATTGCAAGAAAAAAGCGACCATGGTGTTGCGTACGCAGAATGGTCTGCCAGTCTATGATGGTGAGCAGATCCAGATAGGTGGCAATGAAACCTATATCTCGGTTTGCCGTAAACATTATTTTGCACCACTGATAACATCCAAAAAGGAACAAGACTATGACAATTGAACTAAGAGATGTTACAATGGAAAATTATTTTGATGTTCTGAATTTGGATGTTAAGGAATATCAAAAACAATTTATTGCTACTAACGCAATTAGTTTAGCTGAAGCATATGTCTACACTAAAAATGGAGATTTTGTAGCTCCATTGGCAGTTTACGATAATGATGCAATCATAGGTTTTGTGATGTTAGCTTATGATAAAAAAATCGGAATTAGTAATGGAAATTATTTACTATTTCGTTTCATGATTGATAAGCATTTTCAAGATCAAGGATATTTTAAACCAATTATGGATAAAGTACTAGACTATGTTCGGACAGCGCCAGTAGGTTTAAGCAATAAACTTTGGTTGTCTTATGAACCAGAAAATGAACATGCAAGATATTGTTACCTCAGTTATGGATTCAAAGAAACTGGGGAAATATCCGAGAACGAAGTAGTAGCCATATACGATTTAACAATTGAAAAATAAGGAGAAAAAATGAACATCTATGATCAACTACAAGCTGTAGAAGACCGTTATGAAGAGTTGGGAGAATTGCTCAGTGACCCTGATGTAGTTTCAGACACCAAGCGTTTCATGGAGCTTTCAAAAGAGGAAGCTTCTACTCGTGATACCGTAACTGCCTACCGCGAATACAAACAAGTCCTTCAAAACATCGTTGATGCTGAAGAAATGATTAAAGAGTCTGGCGGAGATGCTGACTTGGAAGAAATGGCCAAACAAGAACTCAAAGATGCTAAGGCAGAAAAAGAAGAGTACGAAGAAAAATTGAAAATCTTGCTCCTTCCTAAAGATCCAAACGATGACAAGAACATCATCCTTGAAATCCGAGGAGCAGCTGGTGGTGATGAAGCTGCCCTCTTTGCTGGTGATTTGCTAACCATGTACCAAAAGTACGCTGAAGCCCAAGGCTGGCGCTTTGAAGTCATGGAGGCTTCTATGAACGGTGTCGGTGGTTTCAAGGAAGTGGTTGCTATGGTATCAGGTCAGTCTGTATACTCTAAGCTTAAGTATGAGTCTGGTGCCCATCGTGTTCAACGTGTCCCTGTGACAGAAAGCCAAGGCCGTGTTCATACCTCTACAGCGACAGTTCTCGTTATGCCTGAAGTGGAAGAAGTAGAGTACGATATTGATCCAAAAGACCTTCGGGTGGATATCTACCACGCATCTGGTGCTGGTGGACAGAACGTCAACAAGGTTGCGACTGCCGTTCGTATTGTTCACTTGCCAACCAATATCAAGGTTGAGATGCAGGAAGAACGTACCCAGCAGAAAAACCGTGAAAAAGCTATGAAGATCATCCGTGCGCGTGTTGCTGACCACTTTGCACAGATTGCCCAAGATGAGCAGGACGCTGAGCGTAAGTCTACTATCGGTACTGGTGACCGTTCAGAACGTATCCGTACCTATAACTTCCCACAAAATCGTGTCACAGACCACCGTATTGGCTTAACCCTTCAAAAACTTGATACTATTTTGTCTGGTAAACTAGATGAAGTTGTGGATGCCTTGGTTCTTTATGATCAAACGCAAAAATTGGAAGAATTAAACAAATAATGAAATTAGCTCAAATTTTTAAGGATTTTGAGGAAAAGTTGATAGCACAGGGAGAGGAAGCAGAAAGCCTCTCCTTTGTCTATCGTAGCCTGAAAAATCTATCTTTTACAGACTTTGTCTTTGCCCTCCAGCAAGAAGTTATAGAGGAAGAAAAAGAGTTTGTAGAGGAAATTTACACGAAACTGGCAAATCATATACCTGCCCAGTACATTATCGGTCATGCAGAATTTTTTGGGATGCAGTTAGAGGTCGATGAGCGGGTCTTGATTCCCCGTCCAGAGACAGAAGAGTTGGTGGAGCTCATCCTAGCTGAGAATCCAGAGGAAAATCTCAAAGTTCTGGATATCGGAACAGGAAGCGGTGCTATCGCCCTTGCTTTAGCTAAAAATAGACCAGATTGGACAATCACAGCTAGCGATATCTCTCAAGATGCTCTCGATTTGGCCAGCAAAAACGCCGAATTTCAAAATTTTAATATATTTTTTAAAAAATCTGATTGTTTCTCTGAAATTTTTTCAAAATATGATATAATTGTTTCCAATCCACCCTATATCTCTCGTAGAGATGAGTCAGAAGTTGGTTTGAATGTCCTACACTCAGAACCTCATCTGGCGTTATTTGCAGATGAGGATGGTCTAGCGATCTATCGCAGAATCGCGGAAGAATCAAAGGACTATCTAAATGATGGTGGTAAGATTTATCTTGAAATTGGCTACAAACAAGGCCAAAGCGTTCCAGCTCTTTTCAAGGAAAATTTTCCCGAGAAGCGAGTTCGAACTCTGAAAGACCAATTTGGCCAAGATAGGATGGTTGTCATTGATGATGGAGAAAATTAAGCACGAGCTTGAAAATGGTGGAGCTGTTGTTTTGCCAACGGAGACAGTTTATGGACTTTTTGCAAAAGCATTGGATGAAAAGGCTGTTGACCATGTTTATCAGCTTAAATGTCGTCCAAGAGACAAGGCACTCAATCTCAATGTCGCTAGTCTAGACGATATCTTGAACTTTTCTAAGAATCAGCCAACTTATTTACAACAATTGGTTGAAAGTTTTTTGCCAGGCCCTTTGACCATTATCTTAGAAGCTAATGACAGAGTTCCCTACTGGGTCAATTCAGACTTGACTACAGTTGGATTTCGAATGCCTAGTCATCCTGTAACTCTTGAATTGATACGAGAATTTGGACCTCTAATTGGCCCATCTGCTAATATCTCTGGTCAATCAAGTGGAGTTACTTTTCGAAAGATTCTTCATGATTTTGACCAAGAGGTCTTGGGATTTGAAGACGATAGTTTTTTAACAGGTAAAGATTCTACTATTTTAGACTTATCTGGCGACAAGGTAAAGATTCTACGCCAAGGAGCGATTACTCGAGAAGATATCCTTACCAAGATACCAGCGATTCCTTTTGAGGAGGTATGATATGCTACGTGATTTGAAAGCAACAGATGTTGCAGCTATTTGTGAGATTAACAAAAAAGCTTTAGGCTATTCGTTTAGTTTAGAGGAAACGTCTAGTCAACTAGATAAGTTATCTCAAGACTCTCATCACTACCTACTGGGTTTCGAGGATTCGACCAGCCATGACTTACTTGGTTATGTTCATGCCGAGGTTTATGAATCCCTTTATTCAAAACCAGGTTTTAATATCCTAGCTTTAGCTGTTTTGCCTCAAACACAGGGTCAGGGTATCGGAAAAACTTTACTCCAAGGCTTGGAACATGAAGCAAAAAAACGAGGCTATAACTTTATTCGCTTAAATTCTGCAGACCATCGTTTAGGTGCGCATGCTTTCTATGAAAAAGTTGGTTATACCTGCGATAAGACGCAGAAACGGTTTATTCGCATTTTTTAGTTTGGATTTTATATTCTTGTTGTAAAAACAAACTAAAGACCTGTCACACTATAAAGGAGAAGACCTATGATTTTTGACAAAGATGATTTTAAATCATATGATGCAGATCTTTGGAATGCCATTGCCAAAGAAGAGGAACGCCAACAAAACAATATTGAGCTAATCGCGTCTGAAAATGTCGTTTCTAAGGCTGTTATGGCTGCTCAAGGGTCTATCTTGACCAATAAATACGCCGAAGGTTACCCAGGACGTCGCTATTATGGTGGAACTGATGTGGTAGACGTGGTAGAAAGTCTAGCTATTGAACGTGCAAAAGAAATTTTTGGTGCCAAGTTTGCCAATGTCCAACCCCACTCAGGAAGCCAAGCCAACTGTGCTGCCTATATGGCTTTGATTGAGCCAGGTGATACGGTCATGGGAATGGATTTGGCAGCAGGTGGGCACTTGACTCATGGAGCTCCTGTCAGCTTCTCTGGTCAAACCTACAATTTTGTTTCTTATAGCGTTGATCCTGAAACAGAACTCTTAGACTTTGACGCTATCTTGAAACAAGCCCAAGAAGTGAAACCTAAACTCATCGTAGCAGGAGCTTCAGCCTACTCTCAAATTATTGATTTTTCAAAATTCCGTGAAATTGCAGATGCTGTTGGTGCTAAACTCATGGTTGATATGGCTCATATTGCTGGCTTAGTTGCAGCAGGCCTTCATCCAAGTCCAGTGCCTTATGCTCATATCACTACAACAACGACCCACAAAACCCTTCGTGGACCACGTGGTGGTTTGATTTTGACCAACGATGAAGATCTAGCTAATAAAATTAACTCAGCTATTTTCCCAGGTATCCAAGGTGGACCTTTGGAGCACGTTATCGCTGCTAAAGCTGTGTCTTTCAAAGAAGTTTTGGATCCAGCCTTCAAGGAATATGCTACCAATGTCATCAAGAACAGCAAGGCTATGGCAGATGTCTTCTTGCAAGACCCTGATTTCCGTATTATCTCTGGTGGTACTGAAAATCACCTCTTCCTAGTTGATGTAACAAAAGTTGTAGAAAACGGAAAAGTTGCTCAAAACTTGCTAGATGAGGTCAATATTACCCTAAATAAAAACTCAATCCCTTACGAAACCTTGTCACCATTTAAGACAAGTGGTATTCGTATCGGAGCAGCAGCAACAACTGCACGTGGTTTTGGTGAAAAAGAAAGCCGTAAAGTGGCTGAGCTCATCATTAAAGCTCTTAAGAATGCAGAAAATGAGGCTGCTTTAGAAGAAGTGAGAAGTGCAGTTAAAGAATTGACAGATGCCTTCCCATTGTATGAGGACTAATACTTTTATGGACATTTATATTAAGAAAGCCATTATCCATCAGTTCAGCCCAGATGACACCGAGTTGTTTCTAGCGGATAAATTTCTCAATATCACTCCAAAAATCGAAGAATACCTGCGCAAGAAAATTGAACGTGTGTATTCAGATGAAGCCAAGACTGGGATTTTCGAAGAAGAAAATCCCTTCTTCAATCATATCACAGACGATTTGTTGGAGACATCAGTAACACTGGCTAATCTCTGGAAAGAAGAGTTCAGTATTTCTGAAAACCTCAAGACCAATGACTTGATTTTTGTGCAATTTTCTAAAGAAGGTGTAGAACATTTCGCTTTCTTACGAATTGCCCTACGAGAAACCTTGACCCATCTAGGCGGAGAAGTTGACAATCCAATCAAGCTGACTCAGAATAACCTTCCTGGATTTGGAACGGGAGCTGACGAGGCCTTGGTCGTCAATCTTCAGAGTTGCAAGTACCATCTGATCGAAAAACGAATCAAATATAATGGAACTTTTTTGAACTATTTTTCTGAGAATTTGATTCAGGCTCAGCCAAAGATTTCACCTAAGAAGTCAATCAAGGAGCTGGAAAAAACGGCTCAGAGAATTGCAGAAACCTTCAACACAGACGATTTCCAGTTTCAATCCAAGGTCAAGTCTGCTATTTTCAACAACCTTGAAGAAAGTAATGAATTGTCTCCTGAAAAATTGGCAAATGACCTTTTTGACAACAATCTCACTGCACGTCTTAGCTTTATTGATCAAGTCAAGGAAGCAGTGCCAGAGCCAGTTCAGTTTGATGAAATCGATGCTAGTCGCCAATTAAAGAAATTTGAAAACCAAAAACTTTCTCTGTCAAATGGTATTGAATTAATTGTACCCAATAATATTTACCAAGATGCTGAGTCGGTAGAATTTATCCAAAATGACAATGGAACCTACTCTATCTTAATCAAAAACATCGAGGATATACAAAGCAAATAATGTTTAAATTTATAAGAAGGGTCTTGCTACTTGTTCTTATCTTATTTACTGGCTATAAACTTTTTCATATGTATCAGGATGTGAAGCAGGTCATGACCTATCAATCCTTGGTACGAGAAGTTTTAAGTGAGCAAGATACGCCAGCAAATGAAGAACTAGTCTTGGCCATGATTTATACCGAAACCAAAGGTAAAGAAAGTGACGTGATGCAGTCCAGTGAGTCTGCTAGCGGTACGACAAATACAATTTCTGACAATAGGAGTAGTATTCGTCAGGGAATTCAAACTTTGACTGAAAATCTTTATTTAGCGCAAGAAAAAGAAGTAGATGTTTGGACTGCTGTACAGGCATATAACTTTGGTCCAGCTTATATCGATTTTATCGCTCAAAACGGGAAAGAGAATACACTTGCCCTAGCCAAACAATACTCACGAGAAACAGTTGCTCCAATTTTAGGAAATACAACTGGAGAAACCTACACTTACCTTAATCCTATTTCACTCTTTAGCGGGGCTGAACTCTACGTTGATGGGGGGAATTACTATTATTCGAGGCAGGTTAGATTGAATCTCTATATTATTAAATTTTTTAATCTATTTTAAGCACTTAGAAAATTCTAGGTGCTTTTATAAGCTTTCTTTAAGGCTAATCGACTATCCTAGATAGGAAAAGGAGGAGCGTCCAATGAGAAAGAAATTCTTTCTGACTAGTGCTGCAGTTCTTTTAGCAGTTGCAACTTTGCAAAGCGCTCAAGCAGCCACTGATGTTCAAAAAGTAATTGATGAAACTTATGTTCAACCTGAGTACGTCTTGGGTTCATCATTAACAGAGGATCAAAAAAATCAAACCTTAAAAAAACTCGGCTATAATGCCTCTACAGATACCAAAGAACTGAAGACTATGACGCCAGATGTCTACTCAAAGATTATGAACGTCGCCAATGACTCTAGTCTCCAGCTCTATTCATCTGCAAAAATTCAAAAATTAGGTGAAAAATCTCCACTTGAAGTCAAGATTGAAACACCTGAAAATATCACTAAAGTGACCCAAGACATGTACCGTAATGCGGCTGTTACCTTGGGTGTGGAGCACGCGCGTATCACCGTTGCGGCACCAATCCCTGTAACAGGTGAAAGTGCCTTAGCAGGTATTTACTATTCATTAGAAGCTAATGGTGTTCAACTTCCTCAAGAAAATAAAGACCTAGCTCAGAAAGAGCTAAAAGCCTTGTCAGACATCAACGATGAAAACAAGGATAAATCAGGCTATGATGCCAATAAACTCAATGTAGCCCTTGCCGATATCAAGTCTGCTATCGCTAAGGCTAAAGAGTCCAAGGGTGAGCTTACAGAAGATGATGTTCGTAAGATTGTAGAAGATACATTGAAAAATTATAAGCTGGATCAGGTTATAACAGGAAATCAGATCAATATCATCATCAACTTTGCCTTTAATCTTTCAAAGAGTGATATTCTGAATAACGAAGACTTCACAAAGACCCTAAAAGATTTGAAACAAAGCATTGTTGCACAAGCAGGTGATAGTTTCAGCAATATTGACCTTAACTTTGATGCTAATAAAGCATTTGAGGATGGGGGCAATATTCTCAGTGCTATTTGGCAAGCAATTGTAAACTTTTTCAAGAGTTTTGGTGCTTAGGTCAATTCATGGTATAATAGATGGTAACAGAACAGTTGCCGTCTTTTTTTCGGCACATAGAAAGTGAAAATTATGTTAAAGAAAAATGATATTGTAGAAGTTGAGATTGTCGATTTGAGCCATGAGGGATCAGGTGTTGCCAAGGTCGATGGCTTGATCTTTTTTGTAGAGAATGCTCTACCGACTGAAAAAATCCTTATGCGAGTCCTTAAAGTCAACAAGAAGATTGGCTTTGGTAAGGTCGAGGAATACCTCACACAGTCTCCACATCGTAATCAAGACTTAGATTTGGCTTACCTGCGTTCAGGCATTGCTGACTTGGGACATCTAGCTTATCCAGAGCAACTCAAGTTTAAAACCAAGCAAGTGAAAGACAGCCTTTATAAGATTGCTGGAATCACGGATGTAGAGGTTGCTCATACTCTTGGCATGGAAAATCCTGTCAAGTATCGTAACAAGGCTCAGGTTCCTGTTCGTCGTGTCAATGGTGTTCTGGAGACTGGTTTTTTCCGTAAGAATTCTCATGACCTTATGCCTCTAGAAGATTTTTATATTCAGGATCCAGTCATCGACCAAGTTATCCTTGTTTTACGAGAGTTGCTTCGTCGTTATGACTTAAAACCCTATGATGAGAAGGAACAGTCTGGCTTGATTCGTAACCTTGTCGTTCGTCGTGGACATCATTCAGGTCAAATCATGGTTATCTTGGTGACAACTCGTCCTAAAATTTTCCGAGTAGAACAGTTGATTGAACAAGTTATCAAGCAGTTTCCAGAAATCGTATCAGTTATGCAAAATATTAATGACCAAAATACCAATGCCATTTTCGGGAAAGAATGGCGGGTTCTCTATGGTCAAAATTACATTACGGACCAAATGTTAGGGAATAGCTTCCAAATCTCTGGACCAGCCTTTTATCAGGTCAATACAGAAATGGCTGAGAAGCTCTACCAGACAGCTATTGATTTTGCGGAGTTAAGAGAAGAGGATGTGGTGATTGACGCCTATTCAGGAATCGGAACTATTGGCTTATTAGTCGCTAAGCACGTTAAGGAAGTCTACGGAGTGGAAGTTATCCCAGAAGCAGTAAAAAATAGCCAGAAGAATGCAGAGTTGAACGGTATTACCAATGCCCACTATGTCTGTGACACAGCTGAAAATGCCATGAAGAATTGGCTCAAGGAAGGCATCCAACCAACTGCCATCCTGGTTGACCCTCCACGTAAGGGCTTGACCGAAAGCTTTATCAAAGCAAGCGCCCAAACAGGATCTGACCGCATTGCCTATATCTCCTGTAATGTCGCCACCATGGCGCGTGATATCAAACTCTATCAAGAATTGGGCTATGAATTGAAGAAAGTCCAGCTGGTGGATTTGTTTCCACAAACACATCACGTTGAGTGTGTAGCTTTGCTGGTAAAAGCCTAGAAACCTTGTAACGAAAGGGATAATCAAAAGCCTTGATTGTAAGGCTTTTTTTGTGTTTTTGTGATAGAATATAGGTAGTTATAATCGACAGCAACTAAGAAGCAGTAAAAATATTATTCATAAAATAATTAAGATAAGGGCAATAAAATGACAGAAATTGACAAAAAGAATTTAAAAAATTATCTTTATTGTACATTTGGAATTACTTATATAGCTTGGGGGATTCTTGCCATCTTTACGCAATCTCATATTTTTGGAATAGAAACGATTATAGGAAGAACTTTACATATAGTAGGTGCACTTGGACCAGCTATTGCAAGTGGCTTTTATTTGAAAAGGAATAATATAAAATTTAAACATTTTGTATTTAGTAAGAAAGAAAATAGTAGTATTTATTTCATCATTCATTTGTTAGCAATTTTGATACTATTTTCTGTATCTTCCTTAGAATTAAATGAAGTATCAATTTATCTGATGCCATTATTCTTTATACAACTAATTTTTTTTGGTGGTGGACATGAAGAATTAGGATGGAGAGGAATATTACAACCCTTACTTGATAAAAAATATACTTATTGGCAATCTAATTTGATTGTAGGATCAATTTGGGGAATATGGCATCTGCCTTTATGGTTTATAGTTGGAGAAAGGCATCAAGGATTTCCTTTCATTTTATTTTTTATATATACATTATTTTTAAGTTTTGTTTTTGGGCTTCTTTACCGTCAAACGAAATCTGTGGGATACTGTATATTATTTCATGCGTTCGCAAATTTGTTAAATCTCTATTTTGTGTTAAAAATTAATGTTATTTTTATTATCATTTTTATTGGTTATTTAATTTATACTATATTTGCGAGTACTAGAATTAGTAAGGAAACAACATTTTAAAATTTAGATCAGGATATCCTTTATTGAAGGTAACAATCGGTCTATCTAGATAATCGATGTTAAAGAATTTTCTGTTGTAATTTCAAGTGGAATGATGAATATCGTTTCTTTTGGAACTAGCGAAAATCTTTCCGTTCCACAGTATCATTTTAAAATGATTTTCATTGCCTTTTGTTTATTAGTACAAAAAAATATTATCACATGTCGAATGTGTAAGCTTGTTAGTGAAATGTGGATAATCGTTCAAAAATCAGAAGGACTAGAGATGTATATGTTGGAATTATATCAAAATCCTTCTTATAAAGATCTAGTCGTATTTGGGTCCTTAAAAGAAGGAAAAGAATTTGTATCCAAAATAACTGGATATACTCTAGAAAATGAAGATGATTTTGTTCAAGGTAATAAAGTAGAAATAAAGAACATTTAGATGAAAGGTTTAGAGTAAACATGAGTCTCTTATTTGAAGAATTTAAAACCATTTGTTTCCATTTAAATCGAGTCGGAATTACACCGACACTGATGGGTTCTTTGGGATTGGAGTTTAGAACGAAAGAAAATTGGGGGCCGTCTGACATTGACATTCATGTGCCTGGTGACCCTAGAGGTTGGGAAGCACCTGATCATCTCAGAATTTATGACTGGGACAAGATAATGAAAGTGATGAAAGACTTAGGCTACGTCTTAATAGATATTCATGAGCATGAATTCAAAAAGGATCGAGTGAGTGTTGAATTTGGAAGTATCGATTCCTTACTTGATTTTGCAGGAGTTTCGGAATCGGATATAGAGCTTATTCACATTGAAGGCATCACTTTTCGTCTTCCAAGTCTGGAGCAGTATCTAAGTATTTACAAAGCTTCTTCTCAAGACTCCTATCGAAATGATCACAATAACAATAAGGATTTTAAAAAGATCGAGTGGCTGGAAAGACATTTGTAAATTATCATATGAAAAGTAGTAAGTTGTAAGACTGGCTGCTATGTTATTTTTATTATCATTTTTATTGGTTATTTAATTTATACTATATTTGCGAGTACTAGAATTAGTAAGAAAAAGCAGGTGGAAAAATTGTAAAAGAGCCACAGGGACTTTTCTGGGGTGGATATCACGTATATTTTTCGGATTTAGATGGATATTATTGGGAAGTTTCTTGGGGACCCAATTTTCAATTTGATGAAAATGGACTATTGAAATTTTAGTAATTAAGGGAGATAGCAAAAATGGCTTCAAGTAAAGAATATTTAGATTTCATTTTAGAACAATTGTCCGAGTTGGAAGAAATATCATATAGAGCAATGATGGGGGAATACATAATTTATTATCGAGGGAAAATAATGGGTGGAATTTATGATGATAGATTTTTAGTGAAGCCTGTCAAATCTGCAATAGCGTATATGTCGAATGTAGAATACGAATTGCCGTATGAAGGTGCAAAGGAAATGCTATTGGTAGATGATGTTGACAACAAAGAATATTTAACCGGCTTATTTAATTCAATGCATGATGAGTTACCTGCAACAAAACCAAAGAAAAAGAAATAATAAAATCTCAGTTTATCTAGGTAATACTATTTAACGATAACCTTATGCTATCGTTAAAAAGTTTATAGAACAGACAAGACTACCTGGCATAATTAGTGTTCGCTCGTTTCATGTTGAGGTCGTATCACTGCTTGTCCGAGCTGAGGCATCAGCGAAGTAGAAGTAGATGCTCCGCCCATGGGATAGTACTTGTAGAATGAGGAGGGAAACCGACGAAATGATACGGTAAGTCCGAACCGCTGAGTGCGTGGCTCTGCTCTTCCGATCTGAGACAGCGAAAAGTAGAAGGGGATGGTATTGGTATCAATCAATGAGTAACAAAGGAACAGCATGATTCGTAACATTTGCTTGTAATTTGCGGAGGAACATCAATATGGATGGAATAACAAAAGATTCTATAAAAACGGCTAAACTAATGAAACAATTATGGCCCCAATTGACCGATAAAGAAGCTATTGATGAAGTGAAAAAATATACGAATGGCAAAAATACTGCAATCTTTACTGAAGTTGAAGGTGACACAATTGTAGGTCTAGCACTATGTTCACTCAGATTTGATTATGTTGAAGGTTGTAAATATAGTCCTGTTGGATTCTTAGAAGGGATTATTGTCGACGAGGAATATCGTTTAAAGGATATTGCTAAAAATCTCTGTACAAAATGTGAGGAATGGGCGAAAAATAAAGGATGTAAGGAATTTGCAAGTGACTGTACTTTAACGAATACGGATTCTATAGGATTTCATCTCAATATTGGATTTCAGGAGGCAAATAGAATTATTCATTTTAAGAAGAAATTATAATTTAGAAACGTGAATAAACTTGTTTAAACTTTATGTATCTTTAGAAAGCGTGAAAGATTGGACGAACAAATTTTTTTGATGGGTGGAAATCCGCCGATAAAGAACCATACGATTGTTAATAAAATTATGTCATCAAGGAAGATCGAAAGAATTGTCATTTTTACAGTTTATCGAGAAAATTGGCAACCCTATATGAAAAAGTACACGGAAGTTTTCCAAAGCCATTTTTCTAACCTAAACACTGATTACTTACTCTTGGACATTGAGCAGATTAATTTTGGTAGCTATCTAGATGCTGATGTCATCATTATCGGTGGTGGAAATACGGAAAAGTATTTAGCTACTTACGTCAATCAGCAGTTCAAAAATTATATCGATCGTATGCTGAATAAAGGGGCGAAAGTTATAGGGTTTTCTGCAGGAGCCCTATTATTAGGAAAAAAAGTCTATGTTTCACCTAATGATAATTCAGATCATCAGATAAAGATAAAAAATGGATTAGGACTCTTTAATCAGTTTTTAATTAGTGTCCATTATGATTCATGGAATGATAAAGCTAATAAGGATAGAGCTGAAGAACTCGTTAATGTTCCCATAATTTCACTAAATGATCATTCCTGTCTTGTATTGGATAAACTTGGAAATATCATAGAGAAAATTGACTAGTTTTAATCATGCGAATCTGAATCTACGAAACTAAAGTATTGATGAACTGGATAGGTTACTAGTGAAAACTGCAAAAAGTGTTGTGAAATGAATCGGAGAGTGCTTGATGGATTTTAGTAGTAAGATAGCCATAAATAAAGGCTGGTCAGATGATAAAAAATATTGTGTGACAGATCAAAATCAGCAAAAATATTTCTTGCGTGTTTCTGATAAGGAGAAGTTAGATTCTAAAAAATTTGAATTTGATATGATGGAGAAAGTAGCTTTTCTTGGAGTTCCAATGTGTAGACCAATTAGCATAGAACTCTGCGATGATGGTGTACATTCTTTACACGAATGGATAGACGGGAAAGATGCAAGAGAAACCATTTTAACTGTTTCGAAAGAACAACAATACACTTACGGAGTAGAAGCAGGAAGCATCCTTCAAAAAATTCATTCACTCTCTTTAACAGAAGTTCGTGAAGATTGGGAATCCTTTTTTAATCAAAAAATTGATGACAAAATCGCAAAATACAAAGAATGTCCCGTCCAATATGAAAATGGTCAGATCTTTATTGATTTTTTAAATGCAAATCGAGAATTGTTAAAAGATAGACCTCAGGTCTTCCAACATGGAGATTATCATATCGGGAATTTCA
>NZ_KV807806.1:0-363 GCF_001812125.1 Streptococcus sp. HMSC071D03 | reverse complement strand
AAGCAAGTCCGAGACCACCTAGAATACCAAGAAGGCCTAGAGATGCAAGAGTCGCATTTGATTCAGTACCAGTATTTGGCAATACATTTTGAGAATCATTTGACTTAGCTCCATTATCATTAGTAGTCTTAGTATCTACCTGATCCGCATTCGGAGTAACTGCATTTGGAGTTGTTGGTGTAGGTGTATCTTGACCAGAGCCTCCATTCGTATCAGGTTTGACTGGCGTATCAGGTGTCACTGGTGCAACTGGAATTGTATCTGTTGGTGTTGCTGGTGTGACCTTACCTGGTGTTGTTACATCCACCGGTTGTGATGGTTTCTTATTCGGTTCGGTTACTGTTCCTGTACCTGGGACATCTT
>NZ_KV807805.1:0-5668 GCF_001812125.1 Streptococcus sp. HMSC071D03 | reverse complement strand
GCAACTCAAAGCCGACCATGACGCATACCTTGCTGAGCAACAACGCTTGCAAGCTTTGAAAGAAAAAGAAGATGCAATCCGTAAAGCAGGTGGTCAACCTCAAGAAGTTAAAGACGCTAACGGTAAAGTAGTTGATGTTGTGGATGCTAAGGCTCAAAACGAACCTGTTAATTTTGCTACAGTGGGAACTAAAGACGATAAAACCTATCAAGCACCTGTACAAGCTAGTCAAACAAAAGCAGAACCTAAGAAACAACTTCCAAATACAGGAACAAAGGATTCAGGACTTTTAGCATTGTTTGGAGCAAGTGTTGGACTATTTGCTTTAGCAGGAAAACGAAAATATAATAGATAAAAAGAAAGAGAGCAGTGGCTCTCTTTTCTAATGAATGGAAACAAATTAGTATATATGTAAAAATTTTAGATAAGGGAAACTTTTGATATTCTGGTTCGATTTTTGCTTATTTTTTATGAAAGTTTACCTTATTTTAATGAAACTGATTGAAATTAGTTGAAATTTTATTTTTTGAAAACTTATGAAAACGTTGATTTTAAAGCACTTTGAAATTAGATGAAATAAGTGGTGCCCCAACCAGGTCTTAAGAAAGCTCGTAAAGCTAGCCAGTTCTCTAAACGTTAATTCGTTGCTGGACAGCAGAATACAAACGAAAACACTTTGCATATTGCAAGGTGTTTTTTTCTATGAGAACTGGCGGTGCGCAATTAGGATAGCTCTAGCGACTTTAGTCGCATAGAGATATGCTATGCACAGTTGCCCCAAGAAAACAAGCGAAGCGATGTTTGATTGGATGGCAACCACTGCACTCAAAACGTTCTTCGAAAGAATTACTATACTTACAAAGAGCACCTTTTGGGGTGTTCTTTTTTATTGATATCTTGTAGATTTATAATTAGAAATCTCCTTGAAAGGTATCGGGTAAATGAAAAGACTCGGCGATCATATCCTATTTCTTCGTACTTTAACCTAATACCTATAATGTAAAAAACTCTAGCTATCAAGTAGTTGATAGTTAGAGTTTTTTTCTATTCATATGATTTAATTAGATGAAATAGGGCCTCTACTTCTGATGACGGTGTGGCTGATTTAAGATAAGTGTAGTAAACTGTAAAAGTTATCTGATCCTTCGGTATAAGAGGGATCTTGATTAAATTATCATCTTCATCAGAAAGTGCGATATCAGCCAGTAAACTAAGGCCAATCCCTTTCTTTAAAAGTTCTTTAAGAATGACAATGTCATCAGTCTTAAAGAATATTTCTGCCTTGTTTTGATATTTTTGATTAAGCATTTCAAAAGCTTTCAGGTGAACAAAGTGTTCGTCTAAAAGTATAAAGGATTGATCTACTAATTCTTCAAAAGCGAGAGAAGGAGCAGTAGCAAGAGGATGGTTCTTAGATAAAACGACATACAGTTCTTTATGAAATAGCTCGTGTGTCTCTATTGAAGGATAATTGAGAGGTTCAATCAAACCGAGTAGGCTTGCATCAAGGTCTCCTTTGATGAGAAAGTTTAATAACTCCACGGAGCCACCGCGGATAGGGCGTACCTTTTTTAAAAAATCGAATTTATCTTTTTCGTTTAAGGCAGCAAAGAGATACTGAATGATAATAGGAGGGAATCCTACAGTAGAGTATTGTGCCAAGGAGCGATTAATTTCTTTGCGAGTAGAAATGACCTCAGGTAAAATCAGTTCTGTATGCTTTAGAAGGATTTGTCCTTGAGGAGTTAGCTTGAAGGAACGATGCGAGGGGTCATGGTGAATCAATTTGCAGTTAAAGGATTCCTCTAAGCGCTTGATAGCATAAGAAATAGATGGTTGGCTGACTTTATGTTGTTTTGCTACTTCCGTATAGGATTGAAGCTGGCAGAGGTCATAAAAATATTGTAGATCTTTTAAATTCATATGGGTTCACTTTCATTAGTTGGAGAAGGAAAATAAGTGGGGAAATCAGCAGATAAATAATTTTTATCCGTAGCCTACAATTTGACTATACGGGTATTCACTAGTTAAAATGTAAGTGAGTCAGGGATCTCAAAGATTATCTAAGATACTTTCAAAAATGACCAACATCTTTTCTCGTCTATCAATAGGGAGCTGTTTAATCTTCATGTTGATTCTTTTGAGTGAAAGATTGTCAGTCTTATCAGAGGTTGATTCAAGGCTATCAAAATTGAAAAATTCCTCTGGGGTCATCTCTAGGGCGACAATCACTTTTTCAAGACTGTGAATGGTCAGATTCACATTTTGGTTTTCAAGTTGATTGATATATTTTAGCCCAAGTCCTGCATGTTCCGAAAGTTCTTCCTGGCTCATTTTTTTCTGTGTTCGAAAATATTTCACTTTTTGGGAAATATATTGTTGTAAATAGTTTTTAGTTGTCATATAAATAGAATACAAGTTTTGCATGACAAAAAACACCTTAAAAAATACAAAGTATTATATAGCAAACTTATATGATATTTATTTTAATTAGGATTGCTAATTTGTATGATTAGTTTCTTTTGATCGAAAATTTTAGTAAAGAGTGATTATCGAGAGTTTGATGAGTCCAGAACTTTATAAAATATAACAACTTAAAGTGTCATCAATAATAGTGTTTTAAGTATAAAAGAGCTTTTTAGAAATTGTTCTCGTAGATTCATTATAACATATACGTATCCGATTGTATTTTATAAGCAACAAAGTTTCATAAACAATTCGTTTTATTTGGTATAATATAAGTAAAAAGGAGGTTGCATTATGACTGCACATGATATTTTAAATAATCCTTTCCTTAATAAGGGAACTGCTTTTACCTTAGAGGAGAGAAAGGAACTAGGCCTTATTGGTTTACTACCACCTTATGTTCAAACGATTGAAGAACAAGCGTCGCAAACTTATGCACAAATGCAAACAAAAGCCAATGATTTGGAAAAACGTCTTTTCCTAATGGAAATTTTTAATACCAACAGGACTCTTTTCTATTACCTATTTTCTCAACATTTGGAAGAATTCAATCCAATTGTATATGACCCAACCATCGCAGATACGATTGAAGGCTATAGTGATCTCTTTGTAGATCCCCAATATGCGGGATATCTTGATATCAATCATCCTGAAAATATTGAAGCCACTTTGAAAAATGCTGCTGGGGATCGCGAGATTCGTCTCATTGTTGTAACAGATGCAGAAGGAATCCTTGGAATTGGTGACTGGGGAACAAATGGTGTTGATATTTCTGTTGGGAAATTGATGGTCTATACGGGTGCTGCTGGAATCGATCCTTCGATGGTCCTTCCTTTAGTCATCGATGCAGGGACTAACCGTGAAGAACTTCGTAACAATCCTAATTACTTAGGAAATCGTCACGAACGGGTCCGCGGAGATCGTTACTACGACTTCATTGACCAATTTGTTCAAACAGCAGAACGTCTCTTTCCTAAACTTTACCTTCACTGGGAAGATTTTGGTCGCTTGAATGCTGCCAATATTCTTGAAAAATACCGGAAACAAATTCCGACCTTTAATGATGATATTCAAGGTACAGGAATCGTTACCTTGGGTGGTATCTTTGGTTCGCTGGATATTAGTGGTGAAAAATTAACAGATCAAGTTTATCTCTGCTATGGTGGTGGTACTGCGGGTGCAGGAATTGCCTCTCGTGTTCTGCGTGAAATGGTGAGTGAAGGTCTCTCTGAAGAAGAAGCCTATAAACGTTTCTTTATGGTTGATAAACAAGGTCTTCTCTTTGATGACATGGATGACCTAACCCCTGAACAAAAACCGTTTGCTAAGAAACGTGCTGACTTTAGTAATGCAGACAAGTTGACTGACCTGCTTGAAGTAGTGAAGACTGTGAAGCCAACCATTCTTGTAGGAACTTCGACTCAGCCTAATACTTTCACTAAAGAAATAGTAGAGGCTATGTGTGAAAACACAGAGCGTCCGATGATTTTCCCTTTGTCAAATCCAACCAAACTAGCTGAAGCTAGTGCTAAAGATTTGATTGAATGGTCAGATGGCAAAGCTTTTGTCGCAACAGGAATTCCTGCTGATACAGTTTCTTATAAAGGTGTCGACTATGTGATTGGTCAAGCCAATAATGCCTTGATCTACCCAGGTCTTGGTCTAGGTATGCTGGCTTCTGAAGCAAGTCTTTTGACTGATGAAATGATTGGAGCAGCAGCTCATTCATTGAGTGGTATTGTCAATCCAGGCCAACCAGGAGCTCCTGTCTTGCCACCATTCAAGTATGTAGCAGATGTTTCTATTAAAGTAGCAGAAGCAGTCGCTAAAAAAGCACAAGAGCAAGGTCTTGCGCGTGCTAAGGAAACAGATATGGCCAAAGCAGTTCATGATTTGAAGTGGTATCCAGAGTATAAATAATTCATTGCTGCTGTCTATCCTTCACTAGCCACAGATTTGTATGGGCTGTGGACTTAAGTAATTTAGAAAGGATACCTATGTCACTCTTTTTAACCTCGATTACGAGTATCATTCCGATTATCGCTATTATTGTTTTGGGGTATATTCTTCAGGTTAGGGGATGGTTTGGAGATAGCTTTGGTCCCAACCTGTCTCGTTTGATCATGAATGTAGCCTTGCCAGCTTCAATCTTTGTTTCGGTGATGAAATACCTAACACTAGATAAGCTAATCAGTCTTTCTGGAGGTCTCCTTTATACATTTGTGGCCTTTATCTTGGGCTATATCGTAGCTTATATTACAGTTGTGGTTTTCAAGGTTCGTCCAGGACGGCGAGGAACCATGATTAATACCTTTGTGAATGCCAATACTATTTTTATTGGTTTACCTTTAAACGTTGCTCTTTTTGGGGATCAGGCTCTTCCTTATTTCTTGATTTACTATATCACCAATACGATTTCCACCTGGACATTGGGCGTGTATTTGATGACGAGCGACAGTAAATCGGGTCAAAGCAAGGAGACAACTAAATTTGACTGGAAGAAATTGCTACCAGCTCCGCTTGTAGGTTTTCTTGTCGCCCTACTATTTTTGATTCTCCGAATTCCTATTCCAGATTTTGCAACGAATACCTTAACCTATGTTGGAAATATCGTCACTCCCTTATCTCTGATTTATATTGGTATTGTTCTTGCTAAGGCAGGCTTGAATACGATTGCTTTTGATAAAGATACAATTGTCACCTTGGTTGGACGCTTTATCCTAGCTCCTCTGATCATGCTTCTTGTATTGAAGTTCTTTGCACCAAATATGGCAACAGTAGAATTTAAGACCTTTATGATTCAGTCTGCTACACCAGCTCTGGCAGTTCTCCCAATCCTTGCTAATCAAGGAAAAGGAGATGTGGAATTCTCTACGAATGTAGTGACTCTAAGTACGATTCTATTTATCGTTGTTATTCCAATATTACAAACTTTGTTAGGATAAGAAGGAAGAAGATAGGATTGAAAGTTTTGCATTAAGAAATTGCACTATTTTAGATACATAAATTTTTATTTATTGAAATTGAAATCAGAAGAAACTCTTCTGACGGTTGCTATCAAGCGCTTTTGAGCTGTCCTAAAAACCAGACTTTTCAAACTAGGATTGAAAAAAGCTCGTAAAGCATTACAATTTAGTAAACGTTCTTCGAAAGAATGACTATACTTACAGGCTCTTTGTCAACTGTAGTGGGTTGATGAAAA
>NZ_KV807804.1:0-19419 GCF_001812125.1 Streptococcus sp. HMSC071D03 | reverse complement strand
ATTATGTGAGTACAGTAGGGCTTAATGAAGCCACGATAAGGAAATACATACAAGATCAGGAAAAGCATGATATAGCACTAGATAAATGAAGTGTGAAAGAATATGAGGATCCCTTTAGGGATAGTGGTAAGTAATACTAAAGCCTCTTTGAGAGGCAAGTGACGAGTCAAGAGCAATGAGGCTTGAACAACGTGAAAGCCAGCGTCTTTAGGCGCTGGCTGGTAATTTGGGCTTATAGCCCTGGTGCAAACCACCCGTTAGACGGGTGGTTATGATTGTCTCAATTTAGAAAAAACTTCTCCAATCTTACCTTCGATAACTAAATCAGCTTGGCTGTCTTGAGGAGTGCTGGACTTGTTGATAACGACAAGATTTGACCCTGAAAAATAATTGATTAGGCTAGCTGCAGGGTAAACAACTAAGGAAGTGCCACCAATAATCAACAAATCTGCTTGCTGAATGACTTGGGCTGCGCGACTAAATACATCCATATCTAGCGCTTCCTCATAAAGGGTCACGTCAGGTTTGACCACCTTGCCACAATCTAAGCAGTAGGGAACTGGACCTTCAAGTTCCAAAAAGGCAGTCAAATCATAAAAGCGATGACAGCCCAAACAATAATTACGATCTGCACTACCATGCAGTTTCAAAACTTTCTGAGATCCTGCCATTTCATGGAGACTATCGATATTTTGCGTCACAATCGCCTTTAATTTACCTGTTTTTTCCAACGACGCTAGATAATCATGTGCTAAATTCGGCTTGGCATCAGGATAGACCAGATACTTTTTATAGAAATTAAAAAAATCCTCTGGATAGCGTTCAAACATAGTGCGTGAAACCAGTTGCTCGGCAGTAAAATGGCGACCTAGTTTCAGACTATATATACCATCTGAACTACGAAAATCTGGAATATTAGACTCTGTAGAAACCCCTGCACCACCGAAAAAGACAATTCTCTGACTTTGATCAATAATACCTTGTAGTTGTTCAATTTTATCCATTTTGTACTCCTAGGAATTTTCAAGTTAAAAAGTTGAAAGCCTTGACTTCTTGTCAACTTGGCTTCCAACTTTATTTGATTATGATTTAGATATTAAACTGACTAGTCTCGGTCCTTTGACACAATTAGGCTTTCTTCAATTTCCTTATTCTTACCTATTACAGGATTGATTCATTGTTGGTGGTTATCATTTTAAGAACAAGAGAAATCATTCTGAATACAGCCTACCTTTAGTCAGCAATCAATGTTTCCAAACCAACCTTCATCATATCAGTGAAAGTATTTTGGCGTTCTTCAGCGGTTGTATCCTCATCTGGATTAACCAAGCTATCAGAAATCGTCATAATAGCTAAAGCATCGACGTGGTGTTGGGCAGCAAGATAGTAAAGAGCTGCTGCTTCCATTTCTACAGCTTTCACACCCCATTTACCAAGCTCGATATTCTTTTCACCATAGTTTGAATAGAAAACGTCTGATGACAAGACATTTCCGACGTGAGTAGTCATACCAAGGTCTTTGGCAATATGGTAAGCCTTATCTAGCAAGTCAAAACTTGCGATTTGTGGGAAATCGTATTGAGGCCAATCGTTGCGGATGATGTTTGAGTTGGTTGCAGCTGCTTGAGCCAAGACCAACTCACGAACGTGAACATCCTCATTCAAAGAACCAGCAGTTCCCACACGAATCAATTTTTTCACACCGTAATCGACAATCAATTCACGAGCATAGATAGAGATGGATGGCATACCCATCCCTGTACCCATGACAGATACACGGTGACCTTTGTAAGTACCTGTATAACCAAACATGTTACGCACTTCGTTAAAGCAAACAGCATCTTCAAGGAAATTCTCAGCGATAAATTTCGCACGAAGAGGATCCCCAGGAAGAAGAATTTTATCAGCAATTTCACCTTGCTTAGCAGCAATATGGATAGACATAATTTATGATACAAAGAGCGACCAGAAAGCGACTGAAAATTAGGAATCTGACGAGAAATCCTGATTTCTCAGTCAGATTATCTATTTTCTGAGTTTTCCGCTCGTGTTCAAATTAGAACACACGCTCTACCTTTCTTTATTAAATGATATTGATTATAAATCAAAAATATATTTTGGATTAGAAAAACTAGAGTATTCTTATTAATTTTCTATTATCCTTGTCTTTGGTCGTAAGTCTTTCTCCCAAGGGATTCGATCCAGCATTTTAGCAAAACCAAATGCCAAGTAAGAAGTCACCATAAGAAAAGGTATAGCCTCAAATGACTGACCAGTGAAACCCATTACCAATCCAGTTGCAGACAAGGGAGCCTTCAGGATCACTGCTAAAAAGCAAACCGAACCTAATAGCAAGACTGCTGGCTGGTTGCCACCTCCTAGAATCATGGTCAGGAGTGCAGCTCCTGCTATACCCAAGGCAAATGACGGAGTCAAGGTACCGCCATAGGCACCTGCCCAAAGGGTGACTAAAACGACCACGGCTTTCAAGATAAATAAGAGGATTACCGTCTTGGCATTACTGCCGTTTAAAATCTCCTGAGCCATCATACGCCCATTACCAAGTAGATGAGGCAAATGGCTAGCCAATCCAACAAGGAAAAGGAATGTTACAGGCAGAGTATAGAGTATCCGCTTGTCCTTTATTCTCTTTGAAGAAGCTTGTTTGTTAAAGCGACTAAAAAGCCAAGCGAGTGGAGTCAGGAAAAGAACTAATAGGGGAACAAGCCACATATCACCTAGTAGCCAATTCATGGCTGGAATCTGGTAGAGAGCATGATCTGAAACAACAAAGCCTGCTGTAAAGGCTGATACATATGTAGTCAGACCGACCAAGAAAAAACGTTTGACAGATAAAGCAATTCCCAAGGTTTCAAAAACGAAAAACACACTCGTTAATGGAACCTGATAGACAGCCGCTAAACCCGCACCAGCTCCACAGGCAATGAGAAAGATCCGGTCCTTCACGGAGAGAGAAAAAATATTGGCAATAGGTCTTGCAAATAAAGCTCCAATCTCCCGTGGCGCAGCTTCCTTACCGATAGGTGCCCCTCCTCCAACCGCAATAATCTGCCAAATTGAATGAACTAGTTGTTTTAAAAAATGAAGTTTGTATTGTGATGTTTCATCTTTCATCTGCGCTTTGATGGAAAAAAACTTTGCTTTTCTTTGCAAGAAATACCAGACCAAGGCAGAACTGACACCCACGATGATTAAGCTGAAGCCTATTCGTGATGAGGCAACACCATCTGTCAAGAATCCAGTGTTATGCTCTGTCTGACCAAAAGCAATCCCTTCAACCAGCTCTAAAAGATAATGGAGCAAAATTCCGAATATACCCGAAACTAGCCCTAGCATGATAACCGCTAGGACTAATTTGAGGTTATATGGGATTTTTTTAAGACTACTCCTCAACTCTTGTAACATGATTATAATTCTGCAAGAATCGCTTTCAGCAATCCTTTGAAGTCGCCTTTGACACGTTCGGTCACTTCTACCACTTCTTCGTGGTTGAGTTCTTCTTGGAAACCAGCAGCAAAGTTGGTAATACATGAAATACCAAGAACCTTCAAGCCAGAGTGTGCTGCAACGATAACTTCAGGAACGGTTGACATTCCGACAGCGTCTGCACCAAGTGTCTTATAAGCACGGATTTCAGCTGGAGTTTCATACGTTGGACCAGTTACACCGATATAAACACCGTCATCAAGTTTAACACCAAGCTTTTCAGCAACTGCATGGGCTGTAGCACGATATTCTGGTGTGTAAGCCTTAGACATATCAGGGAAACGTGGACCGAAGTCATCCAAGTTTTCACCGATTAGAGGGTTTTGTCCTGTCATATTGATGTGGTCAGTGATAGCCATCAAAGTACCAGGACCAAAGCCGATACCACCAGCAGCGTTGGTTACAATCACACCTTCACAGCCCAAAACTTTCATGACACGAACTGGGAAAGTTACGACTTCAAGCGGATTTCCTTCATAGAAATGGAAACGTCCTTGAAGGGCTAAAACTTTACGTCCTGCAAGCTCACCGTACACCAATTTTCCAGCGTGTCCAACAACAGTAGAACGTCCCCAGTTTGGAATCTCAGCATAGTCTACCACAACTGGATTTTCAATTTCTTCAGCAAGTTCGCCAAGTCCTGATCCAAGAATCAAGCCGAACTCTGGTGCTTCTACTCCCTTTTCTTTTAAGAAAGCAGCTGTTTCATTGATTTTTGCTAATAATGTCATTGTCTGTCTCCTTCATAATCTTTTAAAAATTGACCGATTTTGTCAAAGGTTTTTGCATTTCGAATCGTAATATTACGATAGAAAGGCATCTTAAGCAGGTACTTGTGATAGGCTGTTTTGCTATAGGTTTCTTCTGAGAATTTGCCCCAGAAGATTCCCAGTTTCCCGAAATGAAGCAGTTCATCTCCTAGCTTCATACTTTCGACTTTCTCAATGACTTGCTTTATATCCAGTCCCTCAGTATAAAAGAGGACATCCTTGCGAGCCATTTCTTGGAACCACCATTCCGGAAGAGTTCTAAGCTCCTCTTCGTAGTCTTCTTGACTTAACAAGGAAAAATATCGGATAAATGGATAATGTTCTTTAAAGAAACCCTGTAGACTCTCAACCAACTGAGTTCTAGGCATGCTAGTATCAAAGAAAATATTCCCACTATTGATGTAGGTTTCAACATTTTCTAATCCCAACCCTGTCAATTCTTGACGAAGCTGGGCCATGACCACCTTATGTTTCCCACCGACATTGATACCTCTAACCAGTAATGCAAAGCGAATCATCTTAAACTAATTTATCTAAGAAACTTTCACCAATCATGGCAGCTTCAACGCCAAAGTTATCCGCAATTGTTGCTGAGATGTCAGCGAAGTGTCCAACTGGAATTAATCCATTGCCTTTAAAGGATGGACTGTATGCTAAAAGTGGAATATATTCACGAGTATGGTCAGTACCAGCATAGGTTGGATCATTTCCGTGGTCAGCAGTAATCAAAAGAAGATCGTCTTCTCTCATTGCTGCCATGATTTCTGGCAAGCGCTCATCAAACTCATGCAAACAATCACGATAGCCGTGTGGATCACGACGGTGTCCATATAAAGCATCAAAGTCTACCAAGTTTGTAAATGAGAATCCTTTTTCAAATTCAGCCAGTCCCATCGTTGTCAAAAGTGTGTCAATTCCGTGGCTATTTGACTTATTGTGGCCCATATCGTGGTTAATCCCTGCACCGTTGAAAATATCGTTAATCTTACCAACTGCATATGTATCAATACCAGCTTCATTCAATTTGTCCAAAACAGTTGAGGCAAATGGAGATACAGCCAAATCACGACGATTTGCAGTACGTGTGAAGTTTCCAGGCTCCCCAACATAAGGACGAGCAATAATACGTCCCAGAAGAGCTGGACGCTCTAAAGTAATAGAACGAGCGTATTCACAGATACGGTAAAGTTCATCCAAAGGAATAATGTCTTCGTGAGCTGCGATTTGAAGAACTGGGTCAGCTGATGTATAGATAATCAACTCGCCAGTTTCCATTTGGCGTGGTCCAAAGTCATCGATGACAGCTGTTCCTGAGTAAGGTTTGTTGGCTTCACGAATAACCTTACGTCCTGAAAATTCTTCGATTTTAGTAAGGATTTCCTCTGGGAATCCATTCCAGAAAGTATCGAAAGGTTCAGTGATGTTAAGTCCCATGATTTCCCAGTGACCAGTCATGGTATCTTTACCTAGAGATACCTCTTCAAGCTTAGTCGCATAACCTGTTGGATTGCTCTCAGCTGGAACTGTCTTCAATGGTGTTTCGCGAGGAATGTTCCCAAGACCAAGTTTTGCCATATTTGGAACATTCAAACCTACTGATTTTGAAATGTGTCCAAGCGTGTCTGATGCACCATCAGGAACACCAGCGTTGACAAAGTTATGAGCATCTGGTGCTGCACCGATTCCTACAGAATCTAATACCACCAAGTGAATACGTTTAAATTTTGACATCATTTGCCTCCTTTATTTCCCTTTTGTTGAAGTTAAAACCTGAACGCCAGCTTGTCCTGCAACGATCACTTTATCAACCATTTGATTAAATAAACCGTGCTCAACAACACCAACCTGAAGATCCAATTGACGACCAAAAGCGATTGGATCTTCAATAACACCTAAATCAAGGTCAATGATGAAATTTTTCATATCCGTCACAAAGCGTTGGCCATCTTTTTCACGAAAACTTGGCTTATAACCAGCTTTTTCAAAACGACGGAAAATCTGTTCTGCTCCGTATTGGACAACTTCGACAGGTAGTTTGAAAGCGCCCAGTTTCTCAACCATCTTGCTCTCATCTACCACCCAGATATACTGTTTAGTTGGTGTCGCAACTACTTTTTCCATTAGAAGTGCACCACCGCCTCCTTTGATACCATTAAACTGACGATCCACCTCATCAGCTCCATCAACAGTCACATCAACCTCATCCACCTCATCAATCGACTTAAGTGGGATATTCAATCCTTGTGCCTGTTTTGTTGTTACACTCGAGGTTGTTACGGCTGTAATTTGAAGTCCTTCTTCTTTAATTCTACGTCCGATCTCCTCTACGAAATAATAGGCAGTCGAGCCTGTTCCAAGTCCTACAACCATTCCATCAGTTACGAACTCAGCAGCCTTGATGCCTGCTATTTTTTTCAGATTTTCCACTTAAACACCTCCAAACAAAAAGCTACTTTTATTATAACATGAATACGCTTTAAATTCATCCTTGCACTAGAAAAACCCGAACATTTTATTTCGGGTTTCTGATTCTTATTTAACCATGTCAGGATCGTAGTCATAAAATCCTGTGTCAAGGAAACGATTTTTGGGATGGAGTTTACGGACTTGCTCGTCCAACAAGAAGGCTTGGTCATGCGTAAAGCTTCCCTCTTGAATCAAGCTACGTGCTTGGATGAAGAGCTTTGCAATCTCAACAAAATCTTGACCTGGAGTATAAAGTCCTTCTAGTTTCCAATGAGTGAAACCATGCTCTACCAACTCTGGCAATTTGGTCATCAAATCGAGGTCGTTATTGGCAAAAATGTGAGTTCCATGATTGTCTTCAAAAATTGAGTAGTGACTATCTGGATCACTAGGCTCTGCTAAGAAGAGGTCGCGTTGACGTGTTTTTTCATCATCAATCTGAGTAAAATTATAGTAATTCTGCAGGAGTGGACGCTTAGAGTGGTGGATGACACTAGCACCGTAAACCAAAACTTCAGCAGGAATTTCCAAAATTTCAGGCATTTTAAAGAGTTCAGCTGATGGAATTTCACGAGCCAATACTGCCTCAGAAGCGCCAGCCTTTTGTCCCCAGAAATTAATCTGACGGCTGCTAGTGACCATGGTTGAGGCATCATAGATGGTTTTAAAAGAATAACCATCACGATTGACAACATAAAAAACACCCGCATCTCCAACAGTAATGTAGTCTGTTTTAATTTCTTCCAAGAAATCAAGGAAGGGTTTGATACGATCCATCATATCCTGATGCATAAGAGCATTGACCGCTACGATCAATTCCTTACCTGCATCATGAACCAGATCAGCGATGGTTCTCAGTTCATCATAAGAAAAAGTCTTTGGTAGGCGAAGTCCAAAATCTTTCTCACCGACATAGATGCGGTCAACTCCCGCCTCTAGTAATTCTTTTACTTGTTCAATGCTTTCAGCAGTTGCTGTAATAATAATCTTTTCCATAAGAAAAATTATACCACATTTCTGAAAAATCAGCTATTCCCTAAAATGATAAATTTACTTATTATTTTTGTAACCTTACTGTAATAATTTTTTTCTTGAAAAATGGTAAAATGAAAGAGTACTGTTAAGGAGAGAATCATGCCCGTAAGAAAATATCAATCGTATGAGTTTGAAGAAGAGGAAACTCAAACAACGCTATACCAAGACTATGTTCCAGAAACAACTTCCGTTGCTAGTTTGAAGGAAGTTCTTTTCTTTGTAAACATTGCTTGTTTTTGCGTCTTTTTAGCCTTATTTAGCTTCATCTTTTTAGCCCTCAAGTTTAATACAGTTCTGGCTTTTAGCCTAGCAATTGCCTTGAGTTTAGCGGCATCAAACTTTCAACGTTCAATGATTAAGAAGAAATTTTATTAAATTCAAAAGGTCGGGATTTTTGTCCCGACCTATTTTTTCTACGATAGCTAAAGAGCTGCGACTAGAAAAGCGATACTTGGTCTACCGCTTTCTAAGTCACAGCCTTTTTTTATTTATTTTTACGCTTGGATGGTGTTTGGATGGCGATTTTTACTTCAAAAATCGTACCATGTGGTTTGTTATCCTTAACACTGATGGTTCCTTTTAAGGCATCGACAATCTGCTTTGCTAAGGATAAACCTAGCCCAAAGCCACCTTTTTGGCGAGTACGAGCTTTGTCAACTCGATAAAAGCGATCAAAAATTTTCTTTTTATCTGCTGCAGAAATACCAATTCCATCATCAGCTACTGACAAATAGAGATTACGCTCTGTAGCAGCGATTACAAAATGAATAACTCCTTCTTCTTCAGTATACTTGACAGCATTGTCAAACAAGATAGTCATCAGTTGCTTAAGAAGAAGCTTGTCTGTTATGATGGTCCGATGAATACGATTTTCAAAATGAAAAACGCGGTTATTTTCAGATGCGATCATCTCATAGTTGGTAAAGGTTGTGTTAAAGAAGTCTGGCTCTACCTCTCCTAGTTCAGGATTGATACCATCATCACGACGGGCTAAATTTAGGAGATTGGTTGTTAAAAAGCGCATGTTTCGAACTTCTTCTAAACTAGAAGCAATACTCTCGCTAGATTCCATAATAGTAGCTTCCGGCTTTCGAAAAAGAGTTTCTAGACGATTTTGGAGAACAGCAAGTGGAGTACGTAGCTCATGACTGGCATTTTCGACAAAACTCTGCTGCTTCTGCATACTTTCAAGCAAGGGTTTGACACTAACGCGAGCAAGATAAAGACTAGCTATGAGTGATAAAATCCAGAAGCTGGCCATGACTACTACGATTAACTGCTCATGATTTTGACTGATTTGCTCTAGCTGACTGGTATTAATTAAAACAGCTGCATACTTAATATTGGTCGAGACAGATTCAATATTCATCTCAGTCAGAATCACTCGATAAATCTCATCCTGCCCATAGCTATTCTGAACATGAAGCTGTCTAATGTGATTCAAATCCTTTTTATTAAATGTAACCCTATCAAGACCTAAAAAGCGATTCCCAGCTACTAGTTGATTTAAATTAGAGTCCAATAAAATCACTTCTGTATTGGAACTGACCGTTGGTTTTTTATCCGTTGATGGAGTCACGGATTGACTATTGAGATCTTTGACTTCATCTGTTGCTCGATTGACAGCCAACTGGATGACATCTTGAGGATTGCCACTGAGAGACAGAAGCTTCTCATCAACCGATGTGTAGAGACTGGAGTGCATAACCTGCAAGATAATCAAGGTCATAGCAGAGAAAATCAGAGTAAATACTCCAAAGTTACGGATAAAATAACTGAAATCCTCCGCATACCAATTTTTTTTAAATTTATTAAACATGTTTTAAAATATACCCAACACTACGCAAGGTCTGGAGGTTTTCAGCAAATACTGATCCCTTTAATTTCTTACGAACTTTTGATACGTAAACCTCTACGACAGAGATAGTGGTATCACTATCGAATCCCCATAAACGGTCAAAAATCTGGGTTTTGGGTAAGATAACATTTTGATTTTGGAGGAAATAAACCAAGAGATCAAATTCTTTACCCAATAATTCAACAGCAGTCTCATTGACTTTAACCTCATTAGTAGAGAGATTGACAGTCAAATCACCATAGGAAAGGGTATTTTCATTGAACTTACCAGAACGTTTAAGCAGGGCCTGGATACGCATCTTGAGCTCTTCCAGATAAAATGGTTTTGTTAGATAATCATCTGCCCCAAGCTCAAATCCGTGTCCCTTATCATCGAGACTTTCCTTTGCTGTCATGATAAGAACTGGTGTCGAAACGCCTTTTTCACGTAATTCTTTTAAGACTTGGAAACCATTTTTTTCAGGCAACATCAAATCAAGCAGAATCAAATCATAAACACCACTTTCAGCCTCATAAAGACCTTCTTCTCCATCAAAAACCTGCATGACATCTGCAAAATCATCCAAGAAATCAAATACTGAATTAGACAGGCCTAGGTCATCTTCCACTAATAGAATTTTGATCATCAAAAATTCCTCCTTATTATACCTATTATAGCAAAAATATCTTAAAAAAAACTCAACTTCCCTTGTTTTTCCAAGAGAAAATTGAGTTTTTGTCATCTATTTAGACTAGAATCTTTTAAGCTTTGATATATTGAGCTACAACTGCTTCAACTGCTGCTTTTTCACGCTTAATCAATTCAACGCGAGCTGCGATATCCTTAATTCCCATGCGGATATTACGGCTAAGGGCAAGGTCAGAAAGTTGTGGTTCATAGAATGCCTTGTATTCTGCCAAGCGTTGCTCTGTTTTAAAGATGTGTGATGGGAAGATGACAAAACTGTCAAAACTCATATCACCACCAAGAGCTGCCTTAATCCAATCCCAGTTTTCACGTGCCCACACCCATACAGTTTCTTGAGTTGCTTGGTGTCCGAGGAATTGGAGATACCATGCTGAAAGGTCCTGTGGCTTCACGACAAATTTGTCCTTCCAAGTTGCAAGCAGTGTTTGGATGTTCTCTGAATCTGTCGCATAAGCAAGGGCTGCTGCCAATTGGCGTTTAAAGGCGGCATCTGTCGCATGAGTATAAAGATCGAGATAAGTTGCGACCAATTCCTTAGTCTCATGGTGTTTCATTTCATTGATGAGAACTTGTGAACGAATAGCTGCTGGAAGTCCTGAAAGATTATCCTTGTGGGCTGCGAAAATTCGGCTAGCAACCTGACTGGCTTCCTCGTCATTTGAACGAATCATCATGGAAATTGTCAATTGACGAACCAATTCATCCTCATCAGATTCACCCTCTTTAGCTTCAAAACCAAGACGATCATAGTTGTAACGAGCCAGTTTAGCAATAAGCGCTTTAAAGGCTTTTTCTGCCTCTGTTCCTTCATCAATGAAGCGTTCAAGGGCTGTAATAACTTGAGAAACTGCAGCAACAACTAGGTAAGATTCTTCTTGTGCCAATTGATCCACTACTGGAAGCAAGTCTGCGTATGAAATGTGACCAGCTTCAGCTAGCAAACGACGTTCTTGAACGATTTGAAGTTTACTTGTGTTATCAAGTTCTACTAATTCTGAAAGAACAGCATCAAGCAAGTCGCCTTGATAGTCTGTAATGTAATGTGCTGTATTTTCTGTGTTAAGACGAAGGGCTCCTTTGTTTTCAGCAAGAAGTGCTGCATAGCCAGGAATTTCGATGCTTTCAGTTTCGAGTGTATCTGGTAATCCTTTCCAGTTGCTGTTAAGTGGCACTACCCAAAGACGGTTCTTGTCTTCATGTTCACCTATAAAGAATTGTTTTTGCGAAATCTTCAAAACATCATTTTCAACTGTGGCAGTAAGGACTGGATAACCAGGTTGTTCCAACCAAGAATCCATGAAGGCTGCTACATCACGACCAGATGCTTGTCCGAGGGCGTTCCAAAGGTCACGGCCAATGGTATTTCCGTATTGATGTTTTTCAAAGTAAGCGTGCAAACCTTTGGCAAAATCAGCATCTCCTAGCCAACGACGAAGCATGTGCATGAGACGGCTTCCTTTGGCATAAACGATAGCACCATCGAAGAGCGTATTAATTTCATCTGGGTGGCTAACTTCAACGTGGACAGATTGAACACCATCTGTCGCATCACGTTTAAGAGCGGCTGGCACTCCACTTGTTTGGAAGTCTTCAAAGATATTCCAGCTTGGCTCGATAGCATCCACACAGACGTACTCCATCATGTTCGCGAAGCTTTCATTGAGCCAAAGGTCATCCCACCACTTCATAGTCACAAGGTTACCAAACCATTGGTGAGCAAGCTCATGGGCAATGACAAGGGCAACTTGTTGACGGCTGGCAAAGGTAGAGTTTTCATCCACAACCAAGTAAACTTCACGGTAAGTTACCAGACCCCAGTTTTCCATAGCACCTGCTGAGAAGTCAGGAAGGGCGATGTGGAGAGATTGAGGAATTGGGTACTTGACTCCGTAGTAATCTTCGTAAAACTCGATTGAACGAACAGCGATATCCAGTGAGAAATCAAGGTTTGAAAGTGGATGCGCCTTGGTTGAGTATACACCTACCAAAGTACCATTTTTTGTTTTAGCAGTTACCCCTTGCAAATCACCAGCAACGAAAGCTAGCAAGTAAGAAGACATACGCGGAGTTGTCTCAAACTTCCAGATACCTGTCTCTTTACGGTTTTCAACGTCAATCTCTGGCATGTTAGACAAGGCAAGTTCGCCTTCTGCTTGGTCAAATCGAAAAGCTAGGTCAAAGGTTGCTTTGGCTTCTGGTTCGTCCACACATGGGAAGGCTTCGCGAGCAAAGTGACTTTCAAACTGAGTTGACAAAACTTCCTTCTTAACACCATCAACTGTATAGTATGATGGGTAGATTCCTGTCATGTTGTCTGTGATTTTACCTGAAAATGCTAGAATCAATTCAACTGAACCAGCTTCTTCAAGTTCGATATAAAGAGCTTCATTTTCATTATCAACTGTAAATGGACGAGCTTGTCCTGCTACTTCAACAGAAGCAATCTCCAAGTCTTTTTGGTGAAGGGAAATACGGTCACTTTTAGCTTGACCAGTAATAGTTACTTTTCCTGAAAAAGTCTTGGTCTCACGACTCAAGTCTAAAAATAAATCATAATGTTCAGGAACAAATTTTTCAATATAATGTTCTACTGCTTGCATCATTTTCTCCTATTCTAAATTTCTGAGCAAATGCTCTAGTTCAAACATACCTATTTTATCATATTTTAAGTCAGAAAAAAGCTTTGGACGGTGATTTCCAAAACTTTCTTCCTTCTAGTAGTCTACAGAGGGTAGACCTTGCGAAATTCTTCTAAAACAACCTTGCTGTCAGGTGTAAAAGTCAAACCTGCTTCTCCTAGGCAGTCTCTGAAAAAGTCTTCATGAACCTGACGCCAGTAGGCCAGAGATTTGTCTCCTTCGCCTTCCTTGTAGGCATGGTCGGCTGAAACCTGATGGAAAGGCTGAACGGAAACCTTTGTAATTTCGACGATGCAAACAGCTTGATCCTTACTGTCTAAAATAACATCAAAAGTTCCTTCTTGGGGAAGGGGGTCGTCCTCTACTGCGTAAAGATCGTAAGCTGAGGCTGTCGCTGTTTTTTCGCCTTTAAAAACCAGATCCGCTAAAAGGTCTGGTTCCACTCCAAAAGCCCAGGCATCTATCTCTTCACCGATAGAGGGGTTGATTTGCTTGTAGGCATTCCACATTTCTTGAGGTGTCATAGGTTGCTCCTTTGTATTTTTTTACTTTCTTCTTTTACACGTTTGAGATGGTCTGGATGGTCAATCTCTAAATTAAAAATCTCTGGAATAGAACTGTAGTGGATCATGCATTTGATATCCATCTGATTCATTTTTTGTATGAAAAAAGCATTCAGATATCCTGCCACTGCGAAATCTATCTTTTTCATCCTTGCTTTATCCTGCATCTGTCTCAGCATTTCTAACATAATGGGACTTTCCATATCATGCCATTGACTGTTCCTCACAGTCGCAAAAACAAAAGAAGTCAAATCATTCATTCCCACTACAATCTTTGAAATACCAGTTTCCAGTATCCTGTCCAAGTCAAAATAAGCTGACGGTAATTCAATCATTGTTCCAACTTTTCCAGTAAAACCATGCTGGCGCAATACTCTAATAGCTTGTTTTAATTGGTCGGCATCATTGACAAAAGGAAAAATAACAGACAAATTGGGATTGGTTTGATAAACTTCTGTAACAACATGTGCTTCAGCATGAAATTCATCCAAACACGCCAGTAAACGCCTAGTTCCTCTATATCCAAATAAGGGGTGGCGTTCATCAAAATACTCTTTAGTCCCGTCTAGACAATTTGCTTCTGCATTTGTTAACTCTGAAAAGCGATACCAGACTTCTTCATCTGGGTACAAATGGCAAATAGTGTCTAGATAATCTTTTACAAATTGCTGACAACTTTTTAGCAGTATATTTCGACTGATCTCCCTCACCAAATATTCGCCACGAATCATACCAACATGATGAAATAGTTGTGGGTAAACTTTTTCAACAATTCTTTCGCCACTAAGAGCCAGTTGATTTTGCATGTTTTACCTTCCAATTCATGTAAGAGGTCTTGTCCAATTCTGGAAATCCTAGTAACTCTGCCTTCACCTTCAATACTAAGGGTGAGGCATTTTCTTCGGTAATCTGCTCGATAGGAAGCCAAATTGCCTTTGCTGAATCGTTACTTCCATCAAGAACTTCATGAGGAAGGGATTTTTGAGAGCCTTCGAAATCGAGTACTATATCATAAAAGGCCATGATATGATGTACTGTGAAGTCTTGCCCTTCTTCTTGAACCAGCACATCATAAATCCTAGGATTGCAATAACGGATAAGCGTATACCCCGTCTCTTCCAGAACTTCTCTCTTGAGGGTTTCTGTCAAACCCTCACCGAGTTCCTGACTACCACCCGGTAGATCAAAACGATGCTGATAAGGCCCTCTCGTTTTCTCAATGCAAAGCAATTTTCCATTCTCATAGCAAACGCCATAGACACCAAAGTGTTTTTTGATTTCCATATTCTACTCTTTTCTAAAAGTCCAAGATCAATAACTTACCTTATCCCTTAAAAGGACAGAGGCTATAGATCTCATGCTCCTTAATATACTTCTTTAGTATCTCCATATTCTCTTTGATTTTTGCCTGGATATCTGTCTTTTCGCAAGATGACTCAGCAATAAAGAGGTGAATCTTTAATAAATCTGTCAAGTATAGCAAACGACGTTCCATTTCTGATTCAGGGCTTGGAGCCTGCTCGATTTTTGCAAGCTTTTGCTCCAAACTATCACCATTCAAAAATCTCTGATGAACTCTCCTTCTTATTTTTTGAGTTGATTCCTCCCCTTGTTCTAATGGAGATAAAAGGAGTTTTTTATAGACGAGTACCTGATTTTCTTTTTCTCTTTCCAGATAGGCCAATAAAACCAGAGAACTCTCAACAAAGGTCCAAGTGTTATAATTCCCTTCAAATGGAACTTGTATGATACGATCTAATAATTCCTTAGCCATTTCCTCTTGACCATCCAGATAAAGAAAATAGGCCAGATGATTTAGCGATTCGAGATAGCTAGCTTGAGTCTTCTTATTCTTTTTTAAAATTTTATCTAAATAGAGATGTAGGTCTGGATGATTTTCCACTAGCTCAACTACTTCTGGTAACTTCATCTGAAATCCTTTCTATTATCTTCCCAATAATTTAAAACAATTTTAGTCAATTAATCCAACTCTGCTCGATTAAACAAGTCTTTCATGGCTTCGATATCATCGCAAAATTCTTTAAAGCCAAGAGCAAATCTAGCCAAGGCGTCTACCTTGGAAGAATAGGCACAAAACATACTTCCTTCAGGATCAAAGTCGATAGCATCGCTTAATTCAGGCATTTTTTCCTCCAAAAATACCAAAGCTAGCGATTCCCAATCGTAGCCATTTCCTTCAAATCCCTCCTCTTCTCGAGTGTCAAATACTTCCTGTCTGTATTCTCCATCAGGGTAATAAATGAGCGACCCGCGAACATTTTGAGGATCCTCATCATAAACAAGCAAGTTAAAAGGGGAAATTTTTTCATTTATGTTTTCGTAATCTATCATTTCTTAACTCCTTTTTTTATTGTCAATGGAACTGGAACATTCTAGCTTTGTAACTAGCTTTCAAAGGTCATAAAGCAATCATGCTGATTATAATAATTTAAAGCCTCGACCAAGTCTTGGAAACTTGCGTCTGGCTTTTCCTCAAGTGCAACCGAAAGAACATCAATCAACTGCTCTCCATAGTAGACTAGCTGGAGATCTTGCTCCACTACATCAGCAGGGTAAATATCACGGTCTTCTATGACATCCGGATAATCTGATACCCAATAGAGCCTATCTAGTGCTAGCTCTCCATCCTCCTTGCCATAGAGGCAAAAATCATCTGAAGAAGACTCGTCCACGCGCACCTGCTCGATGATCTGCTCTAGTGAAAGTTCTTGGTATTTCTGCATCCCTTCTCCTTTTTTATCTCACTCTTCAACAAAGGAATTCAAAAAATCCTCAAAAGATGGCCATTGACCATACAACTCAGCTTTTTCTTCTAAAACATAGAAGTAAACCTTTCCATAGTCCTCTGGCTTTAGAGAAAGAGCATAGTTACCAGATCCAGGATCATAGGCGAAATGGAGAAGATCTGTTGCCTTAAATCCTTCAGGCACAACCTCATCGTCAAACCAGGTAAGAGACTTCCTCATCTCCTCAATTGAATCAAAGGAATTGAAAGGAAAGATATGACGATCATCGTGAACACCCCTTACTTGGGGCTGGCCTCCGTTGTACTTGAGATAAAAATCCTTCATAGCTTTCGGTAATTTCTTTCCAAGAATCTCCTCAAATTGTAAAAAATCTTCTTTTGAAATCGGTGAATCTGCATCTAGCACTCTAAACATGATTAATTTCTTCCTTTTTTACAATTCTTCTTCCAACACCTTATCAATAAAGTCATAGATGTTTGCAGCAACTTTTTGCATTTCTAAGGTGCCAAAAGCACCCAAGTCATTTTCATAAATGCAATCATCAGCATTTTTCTTGATAAAGTAGGCCAAATCTCCTTCCTGTCCAATCATAAAGTAATCTGGCTCTACTTCCTCAATCTGATAAGTTTCATTACGCTCCTCTAGATCCTCCTTGGCATACAAACAGATACCTGTATCTCCAATTTCATAGGAGTCAATCTCTTTCCAGTCCGTTAAAAACTGATAGTAGAGATTGGGCAAGACAAATCCAAACTCATCTCTTTTCATAGCTTACCTCCACATATTCACAGAATAGCAACTATGCTACTTCAAAGACCATCCACCGTCAATAGTGAGAATTTGCCCCTGCATGGCGCTTGCTTTTCCACCTGCTAAAAAGAGGCTGACTTCTGCCACTTCTTCTGGCTCAATCCAGCGTTTGATAGGTGTTTCACTAGCAACCCAGTCCGCCAAACCACCTGATTCAAAGTCAGCTGCGGTCATACCAGTCTTAACTGCACCAGGAGCAATGCCAAAAACCTGAATCCCAGCTTCAGCATAGTCTAGAGCCAACTGCTTGGTAAATCCAGCCAAGGCGTGTTTAGACGAGGTATAGGCGTGCCCACCACCGCCTGCCAGACTTGAAGCAATGGAGCACATATTGATGATAACCCCATGTTTATGTTCCAGCATGTTTGTCAAATAATAGCGGGTCAACTCTACTGGAGTCACATAGTTGATTTCAAAAATCTCTTGGATTTCCTGGGCTGTTTGTTCTAGTAATGGCTTGTAGTCATCCAAAACCCCAGCTGTATTGCAGAGAACATCCACCTGAGGGCACCAGTCAAAAATGGGTTCCAAGTCAAGCGTTAAATCACGTTGTAAAAAGTGAAAGTCACCCTGTAAATCAGGATTTTCACCCTGATCCACTCCAAAAACCTGATAACCTTTTTCTAAAAAGAGTCGAGCTTGAGCCAGACCAATCCCTGAGCTAACACCTGTAATCAGTACACGTTTAGTCATGGACTTCCACCCAATCCGTCGCTAAGACATCACAAGGAGTTGGGCTCCACATAGAAAAACCTTCCCCTTCACCAGATACGTTGATGAGGAAATAGGGTGTCACTTCAAGGGCGACGCCATTTTGCTCGATGGTATCAAAAAGCTGCACATAGTTTTCAGCTCCACCCCATCCAGTACGCACGTATTTCTTCTTAGCCTTTAGTCCAGGTAAAATCTCTTCAAATGTCATGTTTTTCTCCTTTGTTATCTATGAATCTTAATTTAATTATAACAAAAAACCGTTTTTCAACGGCTTTTTGACTGTTAGTTATTTATCTTTCTATGGACTATCATTTGTTTCAACTCTGTAAAAATAAGATTCAGCTTTATAATTCCCAGCTGATTGAGTAATAATTAAGCGTGGTCTTGAACTATCAGATTGATCACCCATAGGATTTTTAAATCCAATTTTAAACAATCCGATAGCAGCACTTGTGTGACCACTCTGTAAACTGACATATGGAACACTACTTATTTTAGATGAATCTTTAATTACTTTAATACTATTTCCATCCCCAGTTGTTCCATCAGAATTAATTATCAATTCATTTCCACGACCATTCCTCCATATTCCAACAAGTGTTGAAATATCACCATTTTCAATCGCTTCAATATCTAAATCAACTTCTGAAAGTGAAGTATATGGATAGTTTTCCCACCAACTCACTCTATAAGGTCTAAGATAACTTTTCCCATAAAGAATTCTGCTCTCTTGAGTTTTATCATTATCTGGTCCAGTTTCATTCGCAGGGATAAATGTTAACACCAATTCTTGCCCAATAACAGCATTTCTATTATTCCCTACAAAGTAAACTTCATAATAAGCATTGGTTTTCTTCGGTGTTTTACTTTTATCTAACATGAATTGAGCATGAGTAGAGCCACTCCAAAACAGCCACTTTCCATCTTGATAGGATATCTTTGGAAAAACAGAAGTATTATCCTTAAAATAATCTTCAGGTTTATACCCATACAAAGTGAATTTAGATTCCGCTATTGCTTTTTCCAAATAATCATTAGAATAAGTCCCTTCAAAAGCACTTAAATCTCCTTGAAGAATATTATCCTTACTATTTTTAAAATAATCACTACTACTAGCAAATACCATTTCATGATTCTTATTTCCATCAGATAAGGTGATTACCCTTAAAATTTTAGACGAATCATCTACATTATTAATTGAAATAGATATTTTAAAATCCTTATTTCCGTCTGACTTATTAAATTCTGTAACAGAAGACCTATTGTTGCCATCTTCTTTCCAATCCGTAGAAAAATCTCCAAATACATTACCTTCGTCTGTATTATATGAAATTCTCCAATTTTGATCATTCTTAGCAACAGTAGCTTTCTCACCTGTAGAAGACACATAATCTCCCGATAAATCTAAAAAGTCTGAACTTATTATTTTATCAGTATTTGATTGTATTTTCTGGTTATCACTCTCTCTATGATTCTTATATAAAAGAAATAAAACTAAACTCATTAAGAGAGAAATAACCCCAAAATATATGAGTGTTTTCTTCATACTAATCTCCAGTAGATATAAATTATAGTAAAATGAACCTAAAACAGTACGTAGTG
>NZ_KV807803.1:0-380 GCF_001812125.1 Streptococcus sp. HMSC071D03 | reverse complement strand
GTATGAGAATACGGCTTATCAGCTTGATTTTGGTTCAGCTTATATCACGGAAACAGTTGTAAATAATGTTCCTACTGTTAAACCAACTAAGAAGAATCTGAACAAAGCAGGCGTGAACATCGATGGGAAACAGGTCTTAGCAGGATCTGTAAACTACTACAAGGTGACGGCAGATTATAGCCAATACAAGGGCATCGAAGCAGATAAAGACCGTATTGGTAAAGGGTTCTATATCGTTGATGATTACCCAGAAGAAGCTGTTACTATCAATCAAGATGGTGTTCAAGTGACGGATTCTAAAGGTCAAGTTGTGAAAGGCTTGAAGATGAGTCTTTATGATAGCCTGGATAAGGCACCATCAGGTGTCCAAGAAGCCTTGA